>JBEANZ010000586.1:0-3105 GCA_041165185.1 Verrucomicrobiota bacterium
CGAACGCTTCCGCCCCGTCGATCTCCAGACCGGCCCCGACGGCGCGCTCTACATCCTCGATCTCTACCGCGGCGTTCTCCAACACCGCATCTCGCTCACCAGCTACCTCCGCAAACAATCCGAGGATCGCGGTCTCGTCGCCCCGATTCACCTCGGCCGGCTCTACCGCGTCGTCCCGGACGGCGCGCCGCCCCCGAAATTTCCCCGCCTCGATCGCGCGACGCCCGCCGCGCTCGTCGGCGAACTCTCAGAGCGCAACAGTTGGCGCCGCGAGACCGCGCAACGCCTCCTCGTCGAGCGCGGCGACACCGCCGTCGCTCCCGCGCTGCGCGAAGTCGTCGCGCGCGGAGTGTCCGCGTTCGGGCGCCTCCACGCGCTCTGCACACTCGAAGGTCTCGGTGCCGCCGACGCCGCGACGGTCGCCGCCGCGCTGCGCGACGCGGAGCCCTTCGTGCGCACGGCGGCGATTCGCATCGCGGAAATTTTTCTCGCGCGCCCCGCCGAGCGGGCGGCGTTTACCGAAAAACTCCTCGCGCTCCGCGCGGACCCGTCGCCCGAAGTGCAGCAACAACTCGTCCTCACCCTCGGCGAGTCCGGCGACCTCGCGACCGAACTCGCGCTCGCCCACTTCGTCCGCGCGCAACCCGCCAACGTGTTTCTCGCCGACGCGTTTTTCTCCGGCCTCCACCGCCGCGAACTCCCGCTCCTCGACGCCCTCGCCGCCGATCCCGCGTGGCCGGCGAATGATGAGACGGCCAACCGCGTGCTCGGCGGCCTCGCGAAAGGCCTCGCCAATTCCCGCGACCCCCGCGCCGTCGCGCGCGTGCTCGCGCTCGCCGCCGCGAGCCCACCCGCGCGCGCGACCGCGCTCCTCGCCGGCGCCGCCAGCTCGACGCTCGCCACCGCGGCGCGCCCCGTGCGCCTCGCGGCGGAGCCGGCGGATTTTCTCGCGTTGAAAAAAAATCCCGCCGCCCCCGTGCGCGCCGCCGCCGCCAAACTCGATCCGCTCCTCGCGTGGCCCGGCAAGTCCGGCGCGCCGACCGAGGCCGTCGCCGCGCCGCTCACCGCCGCCGAGCGCGCGCGCTTCGACGCGGGTCGCACGCTCTACCTCGGCATCTGCGGCGCATGCCACCAACCGCACGGCCACGGCCTCGACGGCCTAGCCCCGCCGCTCGCGGATTCCGAGTGGGTCACAGGTCCAGCGAGCCGCACCGTGCGCATCGCGCTCCACGGCGTGCGCGGTCCAATCAAGGTCCTGGGCCGCACCTACTACCTCGACATGCCGCCGCTCGGCGCGTTGAGCGACGAACAAGTTTCCGCGATCACGACCTACATCCGCCGCGAGTGGGGCCACACCGCGACGCCCGTCGCGCCGGAATTCGTCGCCGCGATCCGCAAGGAAGTCGGCCCCCGCACCGAAGGCTGGACGCAGGAGGAACTCCTCAAGGTGCCGTAGTTCGCCACGGAGGTCTCACGACGAGCGAGCAGTCCCTTCCCGGGGAGCGCACGCGTCCCGCGTGCCGGCTGCGGCGTCCCGCCGCAGCCTCCGAAAATCCTCGGCGAGACGCCAAGGACAGCCTGCGAGACGCAGGCTCTCCGCGGGAACCGCCGAGCCTGAGTTCCTGTCCGTCGCTCCCACCTCGCCGCCGCCCGCCGCCGCGTGCCGCGACCTCGTAGCTGCAAGCGTGAGCGAGTGGTCCGTCGGAGGGAGGTGGCCACAAAAAGCACAAAAGGCGCAAAAAAAACCAGCCTCAGCTTTTGCGCCTTCTGCGCCTTTTGTGGCCATTCCCTCCGTGCTCCCTGTGGCCCCCACCATGGATCGCTCCCCCGTTTCCGCGTTCCCCCCGCTACCGCGCCGCCGCCCGCGCCTTCGCCAACTGCGCCCGCGCCGGCTCAAACGTCCCGTCCGCGCGCAACGCCCGCTCGTATTCCACCGCCGCCGCGCGGAAATCTCCCTCGAGGAAAAACACGTTCCCCAGCGCAAACCGCGCCGTCGCCAACTCCGGCGCGGCGCGCAGCACGCCCTCGATTTCCCTTCGCGCTTCGTCGAGCCGGCCCAACTCGGTCAGCACGCTGCCGAGGTTTTCCCGCGCCGCCAAAAACCCCGGCGCCAGCCGCGCCGCCGCTGCAAATTCCACGGCCGCCGCCTCGCGCCGCCCGAGGCCGACGAGCGTGTTGCCGAGATTGTAGTGCGCCTTCGCGTAGCCCGGCGCGACGCGCACGGCCGCCGCAAACGCCGCCACCGCCTCCTCCGCGCGCCCGAGTTCGACGAACGCGTTACCGAGGTTGAAATGCGCCGCCGCGTCGCCCGGCCGCAGCCTGATCGCGGCGGCGTATTCCGGCACGGCCTCGGCGGGCGCGCCCGTTTCCGCGAGGACCTTCGCGAGATTGTAGTGCGCGAACGCGTTGCCCGGCCGCTTCGCCGCGGTGTCGGCGTAGAGCGCGCGCACGGAGTGGTAGTCTCGGTTGCGCCGCCACGTGAGCCCGCCCCACGCGAGCGCGACCGCGAGAAAAATCCCCGCACTCCACCGCCACCGCCCGCCGACCGCGCGATGCGTGGCGAGGACCGCGAGCAGCATCGGCACCGCGAGCGAGAGATACATCCGATGCTCCGCGATCGTTTGGCGGTTGCCGGGGATGAGACTCGTCGGTGCGAGCATCGCGAAAAACCAGCCGCCCAAAAATCCCCACACGTTGCCGCGCACGAGCCCCCACACCGTCGCGCCCACGAGCGCCGCCACGAGCAGCGCCTGCGGCGCCACCTCGCGGATCGATCCGAACCACTGCACGCCGTAGTCAAATATCAGCGGCCGCGGCCACACGCTCAACCCGACGTAGCGCGCGATCGCGTCGCACTGCGTGAGCGCGTAGTCCCCCCACGCCACGCCCGAGCCGAAGCCCACCGTCCCGCCGCGATTCCCCGCGCCCGCGACGAGCGCCGCGACCAACAGCCACGAGGAAAACAGCCCCGCATACGCCGCGCGCCGCGCCCGCCACGCCGCCGCGAAACTCCCCGCCACCAGCGCCCGATCGTAGAGCAACGCGAGCACCGGCGCCGCCACGATCACCTCTTTCGAACCCGCGCCGAGCCACGCCGCCACCGCG
>JBEANZ010000587.1:0-6024 GCA_041165185.1 Verrucomicrobiota bacterium
ACGTCGGCCACGGGGCGGCGACCGCCGTGCCCGGCGCGGCGCCGGCGGATGACGCGGTGCCACGCGGCGTGGGCGGCGAGGGTGTCGGCGGGTTGCCAGTCCTCGTCGTGGCGGAGGCCGGAATCGGTCAGAAACTTCCGCTGCACGGTGAGGTCGCCATCGAACGCGGGGGCGAGTTCGACAAACGTGATCGGGCACACGATGAGCCCGTCGGCCAGATGGGCCTCGAGAAAATGCGCGGCGGCCAGCCCGAAGGGTTCACGCCCGTCGAGCAGATCGATAACGAGGCAGGTATCAACGACCCAGGGCATCGAGTTGGTCCTTTTCGCCGGCGCGAAGAATTTTCATCCACGCGGCCGTGGAGCGCGTTTTGCGAAACGTCTTGGCGAAACCATACATCGCGACCGGGCCGGGGACCTTCTTCGCCGGCTTCTCAACCGGCAGGAGCCGTGCAACCGGCCGGCCGTGGCGAGTGATGGTCACCGCACCGCCCGTGCGGTCCACGCGCGTCATCAGCTCGAGGCAGCGGGCTTTGAAGTGGGTGGCCGAAATGGTCATAATGACCACTCGGGCGGAACGCGCGGCGGCGGTCAAGGCGCGAGACGGCGCCGGTAGGTCGCGACGTAGCGGTGCGGGCCGCCGGGTTGGAAATCGCGGGGGGCCGCGCCGTCGAGCCCGTAGGCGATGCGGAGGCGGTCGCCGGCGAGTTGGTAGAGGCACGGGATCGTGCGGCCGGCGTTGGGGCCGGCGGCGCCGCGGAGAGTGAGCGCGGCGGCGTGCGGCCCGAGCGCGGCGGCGGGCGGCGCAGCGGCGTGGGCGAGTTGACCGCGATCGGCGATTTCGCCGGCGAAGCGCACGACGTAGGTGTCGGCACCGATCTCCAACGTGATGCGGAGCGCGAGCAGCGAATCGGAATCGAGGCCGTCCTGTTGGGCGCGCACCAGTTCCCAAATTCCGGCGAGGGCGGCGTTCATGCGGGAAGGTGCGCGGCGGGACGCTGCGGGGGAAGGGCCGAGGGAAGACGCGGGCGGGTTGGGTGCATGGGGGCGGAGCGTCGCGATTGGCGGCGACAGTTCAATCCCGCGCGCGGCGGGAGATCGGGGATTGATTCCGGCGGGCGGGGCGGGAAACTTTTCGCGTGATTCCAACCCTCGTGGCCGTGCTGGCGGCCTGTCTCGGCGGCCTCGCGACGTGGCTTTTTCTGCGGGCGCGCACCAGCGCGCTCGAGGCGGAGTTGCGCGCCGCGCGCACGGCGCACGAGCGGCTCGACGCCGAACTCGCGGCCGCGCGCGCCGAGTCGGCCCGACTCGCGGCCGACGCAGCGCGGGGGCAGGCGGACCTCGCGGCGGAGCGGGCGGCGGGCGCGGCGCGCCTCGCGGCCGATGCGCAGCGCCTCGCGGAGCGCGACACGCTCGCCGCGCGCTACGTGGCCGACGCGGAGAAACTGCGCGCGGCGTTGCAGGCGGAGTTTCAACTGGTCGCCGCGCGGCTGCTCGAGGAAAAGACCGCCAAGTTCACCGACCACAACCGCACGCAGGTCGAGGCGTTGCTCCACCCGGTGCGCCAGCAGCTCGCGGATTTCCGCGCGCGCGTCGATACGGTTTACAAGACCGACAGCGACGACCGCTCCGCCCTCAAGGCCCAGCTCGAACAGCTCCGGCTCCTCAACACCCGCATCACCGACGAGGCCCGCGCCCTCACCACCGCGCTCAAGGGCCAGGCCCAGGCGCGCGGCGCGTGGGGTGAGCTCGTCCTCGACCGCCTGCTCGAGTCGGCCGGACTCGTGCGCGGCCAGGATTTTCTCGCGCAGGAATCGCTCGCCGCCGACGACGGTCGCCGCCTCCGCCCCGACGTCATCCTGCGCCTCCCCGACCAGCGGCACCTCGTGATCGATTCGAAGGTCTCGCTCGTCGCCTACGAACGCGCCGTCAACGCCCCCGACGAAGCCGCGCGCCTCGCCGCCACGCGCGAGCACGTCGCCGCCGTGCGCACCCACGTCGAGCAGCTCAGCGCGAAAAAATACGAGGACACCGGCAAACTCCTCACGCCGGACTACGTGCTGATGTTCCTGCCGCTGGAGCCGGCGTTCGTGCTCGCGGCCGAGACCGACGGCGCGCTCTACGAGTGGGCGTTCGACCGCCGCGTGATCCTCTGCACGGCGCCGACGCTGCTCGTCACGCTCAAGACCGTCGCGAGCCTCTGGAAACAGGATCGGCAGTCGAAAAACGTGCAGGCCATCGCCACACGCGGCGGCCTCCTCTACGACAAGTTCGCCGGCCTCTACGCCGACCTCGAGGAAATCGGCAAACACCTGACGCGCCTCCGCGAGAGCTACGACGGCGCGCTCGGCAAACTCCAGACCGGCCCGGGCAACCTCATCGCGCAGGTCGAGGAGTTGAAGACCCTCGGCGCCAAGGCGAAAAAATCGCTCCCGCCCCCCGCCGCACCGGAGCTTGGGAACGGGTGAGGTTCGGGCCGTTCCCGGCGGGTAGCTGCCGGAGATTGGGAGCCCCAACGGGTCGAAAAGTGGAAAGCCCAGGGCAGCGCCCTGGGAAATGCATCCCCAAGAATCCAAGCCCTGAAAGGACGAAAACGCACGAGGGTGGCGCCCCTTCAGCGCGAAAACAATTTTCCAAACGCATTCCGAGGGCGTTGCCCCACTGCCATTGAATTAGGGATTTCCGTCGCGCCGGTTCTGCCGGCTGGGCGGGTTTGCACACCGGAGGTGTGCCAGACAGTAGCCGGGGGTTGAGCCGTTGCGGCGACACCCCCGGTCCCCTGGTTTTTGATCGAGCATCCTGAAGGGATGCCAGAAGGGTCCGCCGACCAGAGCTTCTTGCACCCGCTCCGGGGTGCATGGAAAAACCATGATCACCGGGGGTTTCGTGCCTCAACCCCCGGCTACTGTCTGGCACGCCTCCGGCGTGCAAGGCATCGCGGCGGCGGGAATTCTCCGCTCATTCAATGGCAGTGGGGCGGTGCCCTGGGCTATCGACTTTCGCCCTTCGAGGCTTCTGAGCAAGCGGCCTTCGACCCACTGGAACCAGCGAAAATCCTCATTTGAGTCGGCGCAGCGCCGCGCGCTTCGCCGAGTTTGCAGTTCCGACTTGAGCGGCCGCGGCGAGCACTGCACCGGCTGAAGCCGGAACTACGAACGCCGACCTTCGCCATCCGCGCCTCCGACTGATCGCACGCCGCCCCACCCGCCGCCCCGCGCCGCAACCGCCGGCTCGCCACGCCGCGAAATCGCCGCACTGTCGGCGCCCCCATGCATCGCGTCCTTGCCCCCGTGTTGTCGTTTCTGTTGTCCGCCCCGGTTTTGTTTGCCGCCGCCGCGCCGAAAGCGCCCGCGCCGGCCGCGCCCCTGCCGCCGCCGAAAATGCTCGTGCCCGGCTTCACCGTGCGCGAGCTGCCGGTGCCGTTGCGCAATCTCAACAACCTCGTCTACGCGCCCGACGGCCGCCTCTTCGCGCTCGGTTACGACGGCAATGTCCACCTCCTCAAGGACACCGACGGCGACGGCGTCGAGGACGCCGCGACGCTGTTTTGGGACAACGCGAAAAACGAAATCCCTCCGAGCATCGGCGCCGCGTGGGGCGCCGGCGGGCTCTACATCGCGAGCCGCGGCCGCGTGATTTTTCTCCGCGACAAGGGCGACGGCACCGCCGCGCTCGAGACCGTCACGGCCGGCTGGTTGCCACCCACGATCGCGGCGGGCTCGAACCTCGACGCCATCGGCGTCGCCGTCGATCCGCAGGGCAACATCTACTTCGGCCTCGGCGCCGACGCCTGGCGCAGCGCCTACCGCGTCGATCCGAAGACGGGCGTCTCCGACTACAACGTTTACAGCGAACGCGGCACCATCCTCCGGCTCTCGGCGGATTGGAAACGCCGCGACATCCTCGCGACCGGGCTGCGGTTCCCGGTGTCGCTCGCGTTCAACGCCGCCGGCGACCTGTTTTGCAGCGACCAGGAAGGCGCGACGTGGCTCGCAAACGGCAACCCGCTCGACGAGCTCCTCCACATCGTGCCCGGCCGGCACTACGGCTTTCCGCCGCGCCACCCGCTCTACCTCCCCGGCGTGATCGACGAGCCGAGCGTGTTTGACTACGGCCCGCAGCACCAGTCGACGTGCGGCATCCATTTCAACGAGCCCGTCGCGGGCGGAAAGGCTATCGTCGGCCCCGCGTGGTGGCGCGGCGATGTGTTCGTCGCCGGCGAATCGCGCGGCAAAGTCTGGCGCACCAAGCTCGTGAAAACCGCCGCCGGCTACGTCGCCAAAACCGATCTCCTCGCGAGCCTCCCGCTGCTGGTCGTCGACGCCGTGCCGACGCCGCGCGGCGATCTGCTCGTGTGCGGCCACAGCGGGAAACCCGACTGGGGCACGGGCCCGAGCGGGGCCGGAAAAATCTACCGCATTTCCTACGACGAAAAATCCGCGCCGCAGCCCGTGCTGGCGTTTGCGGCGAGCCCGACGGAGACACGCGTAATTTTCGACCGCCCGCTCGACCCCGTGCAGTGGCGCGCGCTCGCGAAGGAGAGCCGCATCGAGACGGGCGTGCACGTCGCGGCGGGCGATCGGTTTGAGCCGTTCGCGCCGGGCTATCAGGTCGTGAAGGATCAGCGGACGGTGGCGCGTTACGACGTGCCCGTGCTCTCGGCGGGACTCGCGCCGGACCTGCGCTCGCTGGTATTGCGCACCGCGCCGCGCACAGAGGCGACCCACTACGCGCTCACGTTGCCGACGACCGCGCGCGCAGCGGAGGCGGCAAGTGGCGGCGACGACCACGACGCGAAACTCATGCGCGCCGCCGTCGACGTCCTCACCGATCGCAGCGGCGCGGAAGCAGAGTGGCGCGACGCGACCGGCGCCGTGAAATGGAGCGGCTGGCTCCCGCACCTCGATCTACAGGTGGCGCGCGAGCTCACGGCCGCGAGCGAGGAACACGCGCGGTTGTTCGCGCTCCTGAAAACCCCCGGCCGCCTCACGCTCCGCGCGCAGCTCGACCTGCACCTGATGTTGCGCACCGCGATCCAGCCGGGCGCGAAGATCGATTTTGAATATCCGGTGGAGACGGTGACGGTGGCGTTCAAGGCGGGCGGGCGCGTCGAGGCGCGGACGACGGCCAAGCTCGACTGGCGCGGCGACGGCGAGGTGCGGCTCACGGCGGAGTCTCGCGAAAACGGCTGGGTGCCGCTGGAGATCGCAATCCCGACGGGCGGCGCGACCGAGGCGACGCTCGCGGTGGCGTGGCATACGGCGGAGGATTTCCGGCCGCGCGCGCTGCCGCTGCGGCGCGTGCTGTTGCCGTGGGCGACGCCGCGCGCGACGGCCGGCGCGGTCGTCGAGACGAAGCGGGTGATTCCCGAAATCGCGGGCGGCGACTGGGCGCGCGGACGCGCGGTGTTCGCGAGCGCGGCGGCGGCGTGCGCAGTGTGCCACCAGGTGCGCGGCGAGGGCGGGGTAATCGGGCCGGATTTGTCGAACCTGGTTTTCCGCGACTACGCGTCGGTGTTGAAGGACATCGTCGAGCCCAGCGCGGCGATTAACCCCGACCGCATCGCCTACGTGGTGGAGTTGAAGGACGGCACGACGGCGAACGGCATCGTGCTCGAGGACACCGCGGGGAGCCTCGTGCTCGGCGACGTGGCCGGCGCGAAACGCACCCTCGCGAAAAACGCCATCGCGCGGATGAAAGCCTCGCCGGTGTCGTTGATGCCCGAGGGCCTCTGGCAAAACCTCACCGTGCCGCAACAGCGCGACCTCATGACGTTCCTGCTGACGGAGCCGCCGGGCGCGGCGGCGAAGTAGCTTGGCGGCGTCGCCGCAGGCGACGTGAGGGGGGCCGTCGCACGGTGGCTTCAGTGGGAAAAATCCGGGGCCCGTCAGCCCCGAAGGGGCGAAAGTCGAAAGCCCAGGGCAGCGCCCTGGGAAATGTCCCCAACAAGAATCCAAGCCCTGAAAGGGCGAAACCGGACCAGGGTGTCGCCCCTTCAGGGCGAGGACATTTTCCAATTCGATTC
>JBEANZ010000588.1:0-3140 GCA_041165185.1 Verrucomicrobiota bacterium
CCCTTTCAGGGCTTGGGTTCTTTTTGGGGACATTTCCCAGGGCGCTGCCCTGGGCTATCCACTTTCGCCCCTTCGGGGCTCCCGATCCTCGGCAGCTACCCATCCGAAACAGCGAGGAACCAGAAATAGCCCGCACGAAAAATTCGGACGCGCGTCGGAGCGCGTTACCGCGATCCGGCGAGGATCACTCCTTCCGGACCAAAATCTCCCCCGCCTTCGTGCGGTCGATGGCGCCGTCCCACTTTGCGATCACGAGCGTGCCGACGGCGTTGCCGATGAGGTTGGTGAGGCCGCGGATTTCCGACATGAACCGATCGATGCCGAAGATCAACGCGAGCGCGGCAGGCGGGATGTTGCCTGTCGTCGAGATTGTCGCGGCGAGCACGATGAAGCCGCTGCCCGTGATGCCCGCCGCGCCCTTCGAGGTGAGCAGCATCACGGCGAGGAGGCCGAGTTGGCTGCCCAGCGGCATCACGGTGTCGGTCGCTTGCGCGAGGAAGAGCGCGGAGCACGTGAGATAGATGCACGTGCCGTCGAGGTTGAATGAATAGCCTGCCGGCACGACGACGCCGACGACGGGTTTCGCGCAGCCGATGCGCTCGAGTTTCGCCATGAGCCCGGGCATCGCGGCCTCGGAAGACGACGTGCCGAGCTGGATGAAAATCTCGTCCTTGATGTAGCGGAGGAGTTTCCAAAAACGGAAACCCGCCGCGCGCGCGACTCCTCCGAGCACGAGCACGGTGAACAGGCCGCACGTGACGTAGACGGTGAGGAGGAGCTGGCCGAGCGAGGCGAGCGAGCCGATGCCGAATTTGCCGATGGTGTAGGCCATCGCGCCAAACGCCCCGATCGGCGCGAGCCGCGTGACGAGCCACACGATGCCAAACATCACCTGCGCCACGCGTTGGAGCAGGTCCATCACGGGTTGGCCGGCCGGGCCAAGTCGCGCGAGCGCGAAGCCGAAGAGCAGCGCGAGCAGGAGGACCTGGAGAATCTCGCCGTCGACGAACGCGCTGACGAAGGTCTTCGGGATGATGTTGAGCAGAAACGCGACCGTGCTCTGGGATTTGCCCTGCGTGATGTAGGTGTCGACCTGCTTGGTATCGAGCTTGGTGGCGTCGATGTGCATGCCGGCGCCGGGCTGCACGACGTTGGCGACGACCATACCGATGATGAGCGCGACGGTCGTGAGCACGCTGAAGTAGGCGAGCGCGCGCAGACCGACTTTGCCGAGGCGTTTCAGGTCCCCCATGCCCGCGATGCCCGCGACGACCGTGGAAAAAATGATCGGCGCGATCAGCATCTTGATGAGCTTGATGAAGCCGTCGCCAAGCGGCTGGAGCGCGACGCCCCACGCGGGCCGCAGCCAGCCGACGAGGATGCCGAGCACGATGGCCGCGAGGACTTGGAGGTAGAGCGTGTCGCGCTTTTTCGGAGCGGCGTCGGGAGCGGGGACGGGGTGCATCGCGCGGGACTCCAACCTCGCGCCCGGCGCGCGTCAAAGGCGGAAGGCGGAATTCGCCTTCCGCGCGCGTGGCGCCGCGGCGGCACTCACGCGCCGGCGCGTAATCCCCGCGCCAATTCCCGTTTGCCAAAAATCCATCAACTCTCCCCCATCGCGCGCCCCGCCCAACTCCCCTGCAACCCGCACGCGCCCCCGGCGTCATTCGCCCGTCCCGACCGCCCTCCGCGTTTCCCCGGATTCCCCAAAAAAATTCCCGTCCAGCTCCCCTCTCCCTCACGCACCTTCTCCCCCGCTCTCTTTCTCCCTTTCTCCCCCGCTCCCCCTCTCCCAGCTCCCGCCTCCATCGTCCTTCCCCACCCACCATGTCCACCCACCTCGACGCCCACGCCTCCGCCCCCACCTCCTCCGGCTCCGCCCCGCTCTGCTGCGGCGTGTCCGACAACCCCGCGGATTATTTCCTCACCCGCCGCCAGATGCTGAGCCGCATGGGCATGGGCGTCGGCGCCGTCGGCCTCGCGTCGCTCCTCGGGCAAAACTCCCTCTTCGGCGCCGCCGCGCCCGTCGTCGGCACGAGCCCGCTCGCTCCGCGCGCACCGCATTTCCCGGGCAAGGCCAAGGCCGTCATCCACATCTTTGCGCAGGGCGCGCCCTCGCACGTCGATACCTGGGACCCGAAGCCGATGCTCACCAAGATGAACGGCAAATCCCTCGGCGACGGCGGCCTCGCGATGGGTTCGCCGTTTAAGTTCCAGAAATACGGCCAGAGCGGCCTCGAGGTCAGCGATGTCTTCGCGAAGACCGCCGCGCACGCCGACGACCTCGCCGTTATCCGCTCGATGTGGACCGACATCCCCGCGCACGAGGTCGCGACCGTGTTCATGAACACCGGCTCGCTCCGCATCGCCAAGCCCAGCCTGGGCTCTTGGCTCGTTTACGGCCTCGGCACCGTAAACCAAAACCTCCCCGGCTTCATCGCCCTGCGCGGCAACGGCCTCCCGCCCGGCGGCTCCACGAACTATCAAGCCGCGTTTCTCCCCGGCATCTACCAAGGCGCGAGCATCAACACCACGCCCCAGGCCGTCACGCAGATGATCCAAAACATCCGCAACGGCTACGTCGCCCCCAAGGAGCAGCGCCGCCAGCTCACGTTTATCCAGCAGCTCAACGAGCTCCACGCCCAAAACCTCCAGCGCGACGCCGCGCTCGAGACGCGCCTCGAGAGTTTCGAGATCGCCTTCCGCATGCAGGCCGAGGCGACCGACGCCTTCGACATCATGAAGGAGTCCGCCGCCACCCGCGCCGCCTACGGAGTCACGCCCAACAATCGCAGCGACACCGCCAAACAACTCCTCATCGCCCGCCGCCTCGTCGAGCGCGGCGTCCGCGTCGTCCAAGTCTGGCACCAGGGCTGGGATCACCACCAAGATCTCCAGACGCGCCTCACGCAAAAAGCCGGCGAGATCGACCAACCCCTCGCCGCCCTCATGACCGATCTCAAGCAGCGCGGCCTGCTCGATTCCACGCTCGTCATCTGGGGCGGCGAATTCGGCCGCAAGCCGACCAAGGATCGCAACGGCGGCGACAATCCCGGCCGCGACCACAACGCCAAGGCGTTCTCCGTCGTCATGGCCGGCGGCGGTGTCAAGGGCGGCACGGTTTACGGCGCGACCGACGA
>JBEANZ010000589.1:0-3958 GCA_041165185.1 Verrucomicrobiota bacterium
CTCGCCACCCGCGCCACTCGCGCCGGCCTGGCCGTTTGTCATCTATTAAATGACAAACCGGACATTTCCCGAGGTAACCTAAAAACCGTTTGTCATTTAATAGATGACAACCGGTCTGGAAAAATCACGATCTTGCGCCAGCCGGCCGCCGGGGAATACGACGGCGTGCTCGTCGATGCCCCGTGCAGCGGCTCGGGCACATGGCGGCGCTCGCCGCACCTGAAATGGAGCACGACGCCCGCGCTCATCGCCGAACGCGCCGAACTGCAGCACACCTTGCTCGCCAAATTCGCCGCGTGCGTGAAGCCCGGCGGCCGCCTCGTCTATGCCACGTGTTCGCTCAGCATCCGGGAAAATGAACAGGTCGTCGCGCGCTTCCTCACCGGCCATGCGTCATTCGAGCCGCTCCCAACCGTGCGCGCGTTCGGTTTCACACCCCGCGGCGACGGCCTGACGATTCTCCCGGCGCGCCACGACACGGACGGCTTCTTCGTCGCGGCATTTCGGCGCCGATAAATTCCTTGCCGCGCCCCGCCCCCGCCCAACGCTCGCCGCACCGTGGCCACCGCCAGTCAAGATTCCGACTACCGCATCAAGCTCCAGATCTTCGAGGGGCCGCTAGATCTGCTGCTGTTTCTCATCCGCAAGAACGAGCTCGATATCTACGACATCCCGATCGAGTCGGTGACGCGGCAGTATATCGAGGCCCTGCGCGCCATGCAGCAGCTCGATCTTGATGTGGCAGGCGAGTTCTTCGTGATGGCCGCCTCCCTCATGGAGATCAAAAGCCGGATGCTCCTGCCCAAAGGCCAGCACGCCATCGATCCCAACGCCGAGGACGAGGAGGTCGATCCACGCTGGGAACTCGTCCACCAGCTCCTCCAATACAAGAAATTCAAGGAGGCCGCGGCCAAGCTCAACGAGCTCGCCGTCGAGCGGCAAAATCTCATGGACCGCCACGTCTCCTCGCTGAGCGATCTCGCGGAGCGGCCGTTGAAGGGCGTCGACCGCATCGACCTGTGGAACGCGTTCAACTTTGTCCTGCGCCGCCTCGCGGAAAAACTCGTCGTCGGCGAAATCCACGACGAGCAGGTCACCGTCTCCGACCAGATGGAGTGGCTGCTTGCGCGCGTGCAGACGGAGAGGTCGTTTGTTTTTTCGCACCTTTTTCCCGAGGGCGTCACGTTGCGGCGGCTCGTCGCGACGTTTCTCGCCGTGCTTGAACTCACACGCCTTGGAAAATTGCGCGTGCGGCAAACGGAGGCGTTTACCGACATTAACGTCGAGGCGGTGACCGCGGCCGTCGCGCCCGAAATGCCGCTTGAAACTCCGGTCGTGACCGACACGGTTCCCGCGTGACGCCGAAAAAGTCCCGCAAGCCCGCCGCCAAAAAGTCGCCCGTGAAGGGCGCCGCCACCGCCGCCGCGCTCATCGGCCTCGGTCTCGACAACGACGACGGCCACAAGCGCATCACGACCGGCGAGCAGTTCGCCATCCTCGGCGGCTCGGCGGAGACGCACGAGCGCATGACCGAGACCGCCGTGAAAACCTTCGAGGAGCTGAAGGTGCGCGGGAAGCGCCTCCACCAGATCGAGCCCGAGGAGCTGGCGGAAATTCTCGGTCGCGCCACGCCGCGCTAGTCCCGTGAGCGAGCGTCCGCCCGCCTCGCGTCCGGCCCCGGCCGGACCGCCCGCCGAGCTACCTCCGTGGGCCGTCGGCGTTTGTGGCGTGGCGGCATTTGCCTCCGCGCTGTTTGCCCTTCTCCTGTTTCTGAACCGCTAATCACCATGTCCGAAAAAATCACCGACCTCACCACCGAAAACTTCAAGGCCACGATCGCCGCGTCAAAGACGCCGGTGCTCGTCGATTTCTGGGCGCCATGGTGCGGCCCCTGCAAGGCCATCGCCCCGATCCTCGAGGAGATCGCCACCGAATTCGACGGCAAGATCGCGATCGCGAAGGTCAACATCGACGAGCACGACAGCATCGCCGTCGAGTTCGGCGTGCGCGCGATCCCGACCATGATCGTGTTCAAGGGCGGCGCCGTCGCCGAGACGCTCGTCGGCATGATGCCGAAGGCCGCGCTCAAGGCGAAGGTCGCCGCGCACGTCGCCTGAACGCGCGCCGCTTGGCGTAGCGGCGGGCGTCCCTGCCCGTCGAACATTTGGCGGGCGGCACCCGAGGCGGTCGCCTCGAAGTGCCGCTACAAGACCAGTCCCGCGGATAGGAGCATCGCGTAGCCTGCGAGCAGTTTTCCCGTGTCGCCGAGCAGCGCGATGAGCTCGGCGGGCGTGTGGCTCGTGCGAAGCCGGCGCGCGTGCGCCCACGCCGTCGGCGCCAGCGCGAGCGGCAGCAGGCACCACGCAGCGCTCCCGCGCGCCGCAAACACCACCGGCACGGAGAACGCCACCGCGAGCGCGACGTTGAACTGCGCGCGCGCCGCGCCGCGCCCGAGGCGCACGACGAGTGTGCGCTTGCCGGCGGCGGCATCGGTTTCGACATCGCGATAGTTGTTCACGACGAGAATGTTCGTCGCGAGCGCACCGACGGCCGCCCCCGCGAGCAGCGCCTCGCCGGAGACGCCGCCGGCTTGCACAAAGTAGGTCGCGCCCACGGCCACGAGCCCGAAGAAGACAAAGACGAACACGTCGCCCAGCCCGTGGTAGGCCAGCGGCCACGGTCCGCCCGTGTAGGCGATGCCGCAGATGATGCTCGCGATACCGACGACCAGCAGGCCCGGTCCGCCCCAACGGATCAGCGATAGGCCGGTGAGAAACGCCACCGCGAACACCGCCGCCATCGCCGCGCGCATCGTGTGCGGCGCGATGAGGCCGGCGGCCACGGCGCGGCGCGGGCCGACGCGCGCGGCGGTGTCCGCGCCGCGCACGAAGTCGTAGTAGTCGTTGGCGAAGTTCGTGCCGATCTGCACGAGCAGTGCGAAGGCGAGGCACAGCGCCGCGGCCGCCAGATCGAAAGTCCCGTCGTGGCAGGCGAGCGCCGAGCCGACGAGCACCGGCGCGACCGCCGCCGACAACGTCCGCGGGCGCGTGGCCTCGAGCCAGATTTGCCAGCCGGCCGGTTTCACGACGGCGCAAAGTTCGACGGATCGCGTTTCGAGAAAACCACGAGCGGCCGGCGCGTCATGAGACTCAACAGGACCGGCAACAGGCACAACGCGCCCTGCAAGATCGAGCTGCGATCGCCGATGCCGAGGAACCAGTTGCCAAACACGACCGTCAGCACCCCGTAGATCGGGAGGAAACCCTCGGCGCTGGCGAAGAGGGGGTTGAACGCCCAGATGAGCACAAACGCCGCAAGCGCGGCAAACGGGGAGCACAGTCCGATGGACAGGCCGGCGAGAAAAAATACCGGCGGGAAAAACGTCAGCCGCCGCTCGTGGTAGCGGGCGGTTTGCAGCACGACGGCGACGATGAACACGATGGACTTCGCCGCCATGAGCCCGACCGCGTAGCCGCGCGGGGCGCCCGGCGCGAGCTGCACGCACGGATCGATGCCTGTCAGCCCCATCAGGAAAAACGCGCCCGTCCCCGCGCGCAGGAAGTCGACGTAGTTGCGCAACTTGCCGAACTCGGTGCGGAAATCGAGGGACTTGTCCCCGGGCACTTTCTTGCGCCACGGCTCGGAGGTCGCTCGACTCCTGCGCCGACGCGACGCCCCCGGCAGCTTCACCACCCCGAACCGCAGCCACGACCGCGGCAGCCACAACAGCGCCAGCGAAAGGAGCAGGATCGGGAGGTTGATCAGGAAATTGTTCACCGGCGTTTCGCGAGCACGCCCCGGATGCGCCGGGTTGTCAAAGTCAACCCCGCCGCGCGGGCGTGGTCGGCGCGGGCCGGTAGGTCTGCATCGCCGGCACCGCGAGTTCCTTCTCAAGATCGCGGATGCGCGCGAGCACGAGATCGGCGGCGGCCGCTTCGTCGTCGCGCGGAAGCTGCGG
>JBEANZ010000590.1:0-4821 GCA_041165185.1 Verrucomicrobiota bacterium
CCTAACGTTGGAAAGTTTTTCCGCGGTTGTCCCGCCAAATCGGTCTGCACCCCGCCCAGTCAATCACTTAGCCCACTCGGAGAATTGGCGGTGCGCGTTTCGAGTCGCGGACGAGCGTCCCCCCTCGTGCCTGTTCGCAATCGCCCCCACCCCACCAGCGCGCCTCAGCCCTTCGCCTTCGGGAAAAACCGCGCCAACGCCCACGCGCCCGCCGCCAGCACCACGAGCCCCGGCCAGTTGCCCGTCGCGATGCGCGCAAAAAATTCCCCCGCCGCCCCCGCGCTGCCAAACACCGCCGGCGTCGCCACCGCCGCCGCCAGCGTCTTCGCGACCGCGTAGGCCAGCGGAGCCGCCACCGCGAGCGTGACCATCGGCGCGCGCGTCGAACGCCGCACCGCCCACGCCACGAGCAGCGCAAATGCCACCGCCTCCACGCTCGTCTTCCAAAAATACGCGCCCGCCGGTTGCCCGGTCGTCAGCCAGTTCACCACCGGCACAAACAACCCCGTCAGCACCGCCGTCACCTTCCCGAACAAATACGCCGCCACGAGGACGGTCCACAACGCCGGCATCAGCCATGCGCCGAGCGGACGCGCCCCCGCCCACGGCACCAGGTGCACCGCGACGGGCACGACCCACGCGACCGCAAGCAGCACCGTCGTCGTGCGCAGACCGGCGAACTTGAAAACGGGAGCGCGGACAATCGTGGCGGTGGCGGTGTTCATGCGCCCGCGAAAATTGCGCCGCACCCCACGCGCGGCAATCCGGATTTCCCATCGCGCCTTTTTCGTCGGCTCCGAATTCGTCAGCTCCGATCGCCGGCCCACGCGCGCCCCCGTTCGGAGGACGACGGGCGCGAGTCGCCGACAAGTGCCACCCCACCCGTGCATCGTAGCTGCGAGCGTGAGCGAGTGGAAACCCGCCCCGGCCAGCACCGATCGATCTCCGCTCCCGCGCTCCAGTTTTCCTGTCGCGCTACTTCTTCAAATACTCCGCCAGCCACTCGAAGATCGTCTTGTGCCACAGCTCGCTGTTGCCGGGCTTCAACACCCAGTGGCCCTCGTCGGGAAACATCAGCAGCTTCGACGGCACGCACTGCCGTTGCAGCGCGGTGAAGAGCGCCATGCCCTCCGAAATCGGCACGCGGAAATCGAGGTCGTTGTGGATGATGAGCGTCGGCGTCTTGAATTTCGCCACGTAGCGGTGCGGCGAAAACTTCTCCTGCCCCGGCGTCTCCCACGGCTTGCCGTGCTCCCACTCGTCGAACCACACCTCCTCCGTCGTGCCATACATCGAGTCCAAGTTGAACACGCCGTCGTGGTTCACGAGGCAGCGAAACTTGTCCGTGTGCCCGTTGAACCAGTTCATCATGTAGCCGCCGTAGCTCGCGCCCGCCGCGGCCATGCGCGTCGTGTCGATGTAGCTCTGCTGCTCGAGGTGAGCGAGACACGCCATCAGGTCCTCGTAAACCTTCCCGCCCCAGTCGCGCGAAATCTCGTCGGTGAACTTCTGCCCGAAGCCCGTCGAGCCGCGCGGATTCGCGAGCGAGACGACGTAGCCCTGCGCGGCCCAGAGCTGGGCGTTCCAGCGCGTCGACCACGAATCAAGAAACGCGCTCTGCGGCCCGCCGTGCACCCAAAACACCAGCGGATATTTCTTCGCCGGGTCGAACCCCGGCGGCTTCACGATCCACATCTGCACAGGCGTGCCGCCGGCGCCATTCACCGTGACCGACTCCGGCGTCGTGCGCGAAAACGTCGCGAGGTGCGCCGCGTTCGTGCGCGTGATCGGTTGCGCCGTCGTCTCGCCGATCCGCAGGCGATAAACCTCCGCGGGCCGCGTCAGCTCCTGGTGGAGAAACACCAGCGTCTTCCCGTCGCGCGAGATCGAGAGGTCGCTGTTCACGCCGCCGGAAAAAACCTTCGTCACCTCGCCGCCGCTCGCCGCCACGCTCCACACCGGCTCGGCGCCGCCGGCCTGCGCCTCGATGTAGAGCGTCCGCGAATCGGGCGACCAGAGGAACGCGTTCACCGACTGATCCCACTTCGCGGTGACGTTACGCCGCGCCCCGCTCGCGAGATCGACCACGTGGAGATCCCACTTGTCGGCCTCGAAGCCGGCGCGGGCCTGCGCGCGGTAGGCGAGGAGTTTGCCATCGGGCGAGTAGCGGAGGAAACCATCCGCGGCGGGATTTTCCGCCGTGCGGTTCTTCCGCTCGCCCGACGCGAGGTTCACCGTCCACACATCGTGATTCGTGCTCCACGCCTGCTCGCGCAGCGGCAGGGGCGGCGCGGTGAACGCGAGGACCTTGCTGTCCGCCGAAAACGCGAACTCGTCGCCCGCGCTAAACGTGCTCGAGGTCGGCACCGCGTCGTTTTCGCCGGGCGTCACGTTGCGCGGCTCGCCCGCCGTGCCGTCGGCCGCGATGGGCACGATGAAGAGATGCTGGCGCTTGCCCTCGACCCACGAATCCCAGTGGCGGTAGAGGAGTTTGTCGAAGAGCCGCGCCTTCACCTTGCTCTTCTCGCGCGCGTCGAGCCGCTCCTTGTTGAGCTTGTCGGCCTCCTTGAACGGCTTCGCGGAAAACTCGGGAAACACCTCCGACACAAACGCGATCATCGTGCCGTCGGGCGACCACATCGCCTGCGCCGCGCCGGTGGCGAGCGTCGTGATCTTGCGCGCCTCGCCGCCGTCCGCCGCGATCAGGAAGAGCTGCGAGTCACCGTCGCGCGTCGACTCAAACGCGATCCACTTTCCGTCGGGCGACCAGCGCGGATGCGCGTCGCGCTTCGGCGAGTTGGTGAGCTTGCGCGCCTCGCCGGAGCCGTCGGTGCTCGCGAGCCAGATGTCGGCGTTCGTGCGGTTCTCGTCTTTCAACACTTCCGTCACGACGTAGGCGACGCGCCCGCCGTCCGGCGAAACCTGCGGATCGGAGACGCGTTTCAGCCGAAACAAATCCTCGAGCTCCATCGCGCGCGGCTGCGCGCCGAGCGCCGAAACGAGACCGAGCGCGAGCCAAACAACGACGGGGAATTTCTTGTGCATAGCGCGACGATGCCGCGCCGCCGCGCGCGGACGCCAGCCGTTTCTGCGTAGCGGCGGAGGCCACTGCCGACTCCGTCCCGACGCGCCTCGCCAACCTTCGCGGCGCGCCTGCGACCATTCGCCGCAAACCGCTTGGCGTGCGACGCGCGGCGGCTACGGTGGCCGCCTTCTTTCCCCGCCCATGAACCCATCCCGCCTCCTTCGCTCCCTCCTCGCCCTCGCGTTTTCCTCCTTGCTCGTCGTCACCGCCAACGCAGCCCGCGCGGCCGATGCGCCGCCCGTGCGCGTGCCTGGTTTCAAGTTCGTCAAGACCGTCGGCGGCATCTCCAACTACACCCTCGAGGCCAACGCCCTTGAGGTCCTCCTCCTCCCCGATCACTCGGCGCCGGTCATCACGTTCATGGTCACGTATCGCGTCGGCTCGCGAAACGAGGTCACCGGCACCACCGGCGCCACGCACCTGCTCGAGCACCTGATGTTCAAGGGCAGCAAGAACTACAACGCCGACCTCGGCACCGGTTTCGACAAACTCCTCGACCGCATCGGCGCCACCAACAACGCGACCACCTGGCTCGACCGCACCAACTACTACGAGGAAATCCCGAGCAACCAGCTCGAGCTCGCCATCCAGCTCGAGGCCGACCGCATGCGCGACCTCCTCCTGCGCGAGAGCGACCGCGCGCCCGAGATGACCGTCGTCCGCAACGAATTCGAGCGCGGCGAAAACGAGCCCGCCGCCGCCCTCTCCAAGGAAATCACCGCCGCCGCGTTCATCGCGCATCCCTACCACCACCCGACGATCGGTTGGCGCAGCGACATCGAGAAGGTCACGATCGAAAAACTCCGCGAGTTCTACGACACGTTTTACTGGCCCGACAACGCCACCATCAGCGTCATCGGCGACTTCGATCCCGCGACGGCGCTCGCGTTGCTCGCCAAACACTACGGCCGCTTCACCCGCTCCCCGAAACCGATCCCGCAGGTCTACACCGAGGAGCCCACGCAGGAGGGCCCGCGCCGCGTCGTCGTGAAGCGCCCCGGCGAGCTCGGCGTCGTCGGCCTCGGCTTCAAGGTCCCCGGCACCACGCACGCCGACAGCGCCGCGCTCACCGTGCTCGGCGACATCCTCGGCGAGGCAAGACCTCGCGTTTCTACCGCGCGCTCATCGACTCGAATCTCGCGCTTTCCGCCGACGCCGGAAAAAACCCGACGCACGACACCACGCTCTTCGAGATTTCCGTGCGCCTCGCGCCCGGAGCGAAACACGAGCAGGTCGAAAAAATCGTCCTCGATGAGCTCGCGAAAATCAAAACCACCGGCGTGACCGCCGACGAAGTCGCCCGCGCCATCAGCAAGGAAAACGCGAGCACTGCCTACGCGCGCGATGGCTCGTTTCAAATCGCGAGCCAGCTCAACGAGAACATCGCCGTCGGCGACTGGACGCTCTACGTGACGATGCTCGACAGGATCAAAGCCGTCACCACCGCCGACGTGCAACGCGTGGCGCAGGCGTATTTCAACGAAGACCAGAGCACGACCGGCTGGTTCATCCCGCGCGCCGAGACCGGTGTGGCCGCCGGTGCCGCCGGCGAAAAACCCGCCGAGCCCGCAAAACGCCACGCGCTCAACGGCCCGCACTACTACCGCGATCCGGCCTTCGCCGGCAGTGATGGAGCCGCGGCGCCCTCGCCGCGTTCCGAGGATACCGCTACGGAAAAACGCGGCGGGGGCGCCGCAGCTCCAGTGGCGCGTCACGCCGCGTCGGGTCCGCTCGGC
>JBEANZ010000591.1:0-3463 GCA_041165185.1 Verrucomicrobiota bacterium
GCCGCGGCCGCCGCCCGCGGAAAGCCCGTGCTCGTCGGCGAAAGCTCGAAGCAGAACGCGACGTTTTCCACCGCGTGGTTCACGAACTATTTCGACACGCTCAAGGCCCAGACCTCCGCCAACGAGATCAAGGGCTTTCAATACATCAACTGGTGGTGGGACACGACGGACGCGTGGACGTGGGGCGACTCCCGTTACACCGCCGTCCAGACGTGGACCACCGCCTGGAATACCGAAATGCAAAACGCCCGCTACCTCCACCGCGGGTCCGGCTACTACAACCCCTGCGGCGTCTTCGTCCAGCCGGGTCGCGGCTACCTCAACAAGGCGCCCAATCCCGACATCGACGGCCAGCCGTGGTCGGCCGCGCACGACGAGTCCGCCGTCAACTCCGGCTACGGCTACGCCTTCGTCAACGCCGTCCACCGCGAGACGCTCGGCTGGGCGCCGCACGTCAAGGAAGGCCCCGCCGGCAACGAAATCCAAATCCCGTTCACCGTGCCCGCCGGCTCCCAGGGCCTCATCGCGCTCCAGACCTACGGCGCGCACACCCTGAAGATCGGCAACCGCACGCTCTTCACGAACCAGCAGCGGTTCCGCGTAAAATATCCCTACACCGCCGCCGACATCGTCGGCGGAAAAGTCACCGTCTCGCTCACGCGCACGGGCACGAGCGCGCTCCTCGTCTTCTGGGCCGGCGTGCAGCGCATCAAATCCTCCGCGCCGGCCGCGCCCGGCGGCCTCGCCGTCACCGGGCGCACCGCCAGTTCCCTCACCACCTCGTGGACCGCCGTCTCCGGCGCGACCCACTACAACGTCTATCGCGACGGCACCTGGGTCGGCGTCACCCCGACGAACAGCTACCTCGACCGCGGCCTCACGGCCGGCACCGCCTACACCTATAGCGTCTCTGCCTGGCACGGTCAGAACGGCGAGGGCGCGCACACCGCGCCCGTTTCCGGCACGACTTGGGTTTACCGCGATACCCTCGCCAATCTCACGACCGCCACCGCGCGCAGCGCCAACCTCGAGATCGACGCCTCCACGCCCCGCTTGCACGAGGGCGACACCGGCCGCGCCAAGCGCACGACGCAGACCGCCGAGTGGCTCAAATACAACGTGGGCGGTCTCACCGCCGCCGCCGTGCGCCTCGACTACAACAACTCCGCCTCGGACAACCTCCAGCTTCGCGCCTCCGCCACCGACGGTTCCTACGTCCTGCTCACCGCCACCAAGGACGCTCCCGTCGCGCTCGGCGGCGGCTGGTTTCGCACGCACTACCGCGTCGATGCACTGCCCTCCGGCACCAACTGGCTGATGGTCGAGATTCCCACCAACTCCTTCGCCCCGTGGACGCCCCAGATCCGCGAGGTCAGCCTCGACTACTGAACGGCAAAAAATGTCCGAGCCCGCCTCCCTTAAACCCACGGTAGCCTTCATCGGCCTCGGCCTCATGGGCGGCGGCATGGCCCGCAGTCTCCTGCGCGCCGGCTTCCGTCTGCGCCTCTACAACCGCACCGGTGGGAAAGCCGCCGAGGTCGCGCGCGGCACCGCCGCGATCGTGTGCGCCACTCCGGCCGAGGCCGTGACCGGCGCAGAATTCGTCGTCACCATGTTGGCCGATCCGACCGCGTTGTTCACTGTCGTCACCGGCGTCGACGGCCTCCTCGGCGCGATCTCGCCCGGCGCCGTCCTGATCGATTCCAGCACCGTCACGCCTTCCGCGAGCCTGCGCGTGCGGGACCTCCTCCTGACGCGTGGCGCCGAGATGCTCGACGCGCCCGTCTTCGGCAGCAAGGACGAGGCGGAAAAAGGCGCGCTCGGCTTCATCGTCGGCGGCGAACCCGCGGTGCTCGCCCGCGCGCAGCCCGTCCTCGACGCCATGGGCCGCACGCGCCACGTCGGCGTCAACGGCCTCGGCGCGCAGGCCAAACTCGCCGTCAACCTCGTCATGGCCGGCACGCTCCAGGCCTTCGGCGAGAGCATGGTGCTCGCCACCAAGGCCGGCATCGCGCCCGACACGATGCTCGAGATCATCCTCTCCAGTCGCGCCCGCTCCGGCATCATCGAGATGAAGGCTCCGCACATCCTCGCGCGCGATTTCCGGCCGTTCTTCCCGCTCGAACTCATGGCCAAGGATCTGCGCCTCGTGCAGGACTCCGCCGCCGCCCTCGGCGCCACGCTCCCGCTCGCCGCCGCGCTCCGCGATCATTTCGCCCGCTGCGTCGCCGCCGGCTTGGCGCACGAGGATTTTTGCGCCGCCATCAAACCGGTCGAACAATCCGCCGCGCTCGAGGTGAAATCGGCGCGCCCCGCCGCCCAGCCATGAGACCGGCCGCGTTGTGCTTGCTCCTCTTCGTGTCGGCCGCGTCCGCGCGCGCCGCCGAGGGCGTCGCGATTGCCGAGGCCGACTACGAGGGCCGCGCGCAGTTCAAAATCACGACGCCCGGCGCGACCTATTTCTACGACCGCACCGGCGGCGCGTTTTCCCGCCTGCTCGACCGCGACGGCCGCGACTGGATCGCGTTTCACCGCGAGACCGAACTCGCGTTCCCTCGCTCTGCCGCCGCTGGCTATCGCGGGCTGCCCGATCTGGTCGCCAAGACCGACCCCGCCGATCCGGGCGCGGGCCGCCCCGGCTTCGATTCGTGCGCCAGCGCCCTCGCCGGTCCCGCCTCCATCCGCACCGTGAGCAAGACCGGGCGCTGGGCGTGGACGTGGACGTTCACCGCCGCGACCGCGCGCTTGCGCATGGAAAAAGTCTCGGCCGACGTCGCCTACTGGTTCCTCTACGAAGGCCCGGTCGGCGGGCGTTGGTCGCCCGGCACGCACTACTTCGGCGCCGATACCGGCGGCCCGCGCCGCGATCGGCCCGCCCTCAAATCGCAGCTGTTCGAACGCTGGCGCTGGGCCTACTTCGGCGACTCCGCCGTGCCGCGCGTGCTGTTCGCCGCCCAGATCCAGTCCGACGATTTGCCCGACAACCTCTGGTATCTGGGCCACGAAAACGGCGGCGCGCTCGACTCCGGCGACGGCATGGTCGTGTTCGGTTTCGGCCGCGGGAAAGCCGGCCCGCAGTTCCGCGAGCCGCGCGACTTCGTCATCGGGTTTCACGAGGGCGCCGTCACCGACGCCGCGTCGCACGCCGCCGTGCGCGCGACGGTGCTGCGCGCCGCCCCCGAACTCGCCGCGCCATGACGACCATCCGCCATCTCCGCTGGTGGATCGCCGGCCTGCTCGCGCTCGCCACCGCGCTCAACTACCTCGACCGGCAAAGTTTCCCCGTGCTCGTCGGCGAGATTCGGAAGGAGATTCCGATCTCCAACGAGGAATACGGCCGGCTCGGCTCCGCGTTTCTCCTCGCCTACGCGATCATGTATGCGGGCGGCGGCCGCATCATGGACTGGCTCGGCACGCGCACCGGCTACGCCGTGATGATCGTCTGGTGGTCCGCCGCCAACGC
>JBEANZ010000592.1:0-2657 GCA_041165185.1 Verrucomicrobiota bacterium
GGCGGGCCTTCGTCGCGCTCCTTGGGACCGACGGCGATAAATCCCGTGGCCGTCTGCGCGTCCAGCGTGCCGGGCGCCAGTTCGTTGCCCGCGAGCTGCCAGCGGACGAACTGATCGTAGGGCATGTCGGCGTTGAGCGCGCGGATGACAAAGTCGCGGTAGTGGTAGGCCTCGGGCTGATCGTCGTCGTAGCGGTAGCCGTTGCTGTCGGCGTAGCGCGCGACATCGAGCCAGTGGCGGCCCCATTGCTCGCCGTAGGCCGCGCTGGCGAGCAGGCGATTGACGAGGCGCTCGTAGGAGTCAGGTGCGCGATCGGCGATGAAGGCCGCGACTTCCTCGGGCGTCGGCGGCAGGCCGGTCAAACCGTAGGCGAGCCGGCGGATCATGAGCTCGCGGGGAGCCTCGCGATTGGGCGTGAGACCGCGTGCCTCCTGGGCGGCGATGATGAACCGATCGACGTCGGTGCGCGCCCACGCGGCGTTTTTCACCGTCGGCGCGGCGGGGGTGGCGAGCCGCTGGAAGGACCAGTGCGGGGAGGCGCGGATCGGAGGTTTCGGGAGCGCTTCTGCGGAGAAAGCGTTCGGGAGTTGAGCGGCGAGCAGCAGCGCGAGGAACGGGATTGATTTCATGGCCGGGGAGATTCGGGGATTATTTTGCGCGGTGCTGGGTGTGGCATGATCGGCAGTCCACGGCCTGCTTGAATTCGTCGTCGGCGCCGGGCGTTTTTGCCAGCAGGCCCTTGGTGGCGGCGGCGAGATTTTTTGTGAGCGACTGAAAATGAGCCTTGTCGCCCTGCGGCGGCGTCATCCCGGCCATCAGGTCGTAGAGCTCAAGCATCTGGTTGAGATCGTCGTCGCTGAGCTTGCCCTGCGGCGCGAGGACGGCCTTCGAGTTTTTGCCCTCGTGGATCGACTTCATGATGTCGGCGATCGTCATCTGCTTCGGCGCCTCGGCCTCGCTGGCGGCGGGACCGGTCGTGACGTTGGCGACAATCTCGACGCGCAGCGCGTCGCGCGCGTGCTCCAGCGCGGCGATCTGGAGGCGCAGGCGCTCGGCCTCGCCCGCGCGATAGAGCGCAGTGTGCAACGCGCCCACGCCCTCGGCGGTCACGGCGGTATCCCAGAGATTGAGTTTCTTCAACGCAGTCAGCCGCCGCAGCGACGCGAGGGCGAGATCGGTGACGCGCGTGCGATTGAGATTCAGGGCGGTGAGCCGGTGCAGCGGCGCGAGCGCGGCCACGCCCGCGTCGGTGATGGCGGTGCCGTCGAGGCGGAGGCTTCGCAGATTCGTCATGCGGGCGATCGCCGCTAGCGCGCGATCGGTGATGGGGGCGCGAGAGAGATCGAGCGCGGTGATGTTTTCGCGCACGGCGAGCAGGCGCTCCACATCCCCGTCGCTCGCGCGCGGCGAGGTGATCGTCAGTCCGGCTTCGTCGAGCGCGACAAAGCGGACTGTGAACACGGCGGGCGCGGCGCCGGCGTCGAGTGCGGATTGAATTTCCGCGCGCGGCCGCGGGCGCAGTGTCTCGCGCGTCGCGAGGAGCGGTCCGAACTCGGCGGGAATTTTCAGATCGCCCGCGCGCGCCTTCGGATTGGCGCCTTGGTCGATCCACCACGCGAGGAGCTTGACGATTTCGGGTGGCGGCTGGGGTTTGTCCCGCGGCGGCATGTGGTCCTCGTCGTCGAGTTTCAGCGTCATGCGCTCAATGAGCGCGCTGCGTCGACTGTCGCGCGCGACGAGAGCGGGGCCGTTTTCGCCGCCCTTCATGAGGTGTTCGAAGGAATCGAGACGCAGTTTGCCCTTCGATTTTTCCGCGCCGTGGCACGACCCGCAGTAGTCGGCGAACACCGGCTGAAGATGCGCGCTGAAGATCGACTCGGCGTCGGCCGTGGCCGGAGGGGCGGCGAAGAGCGGCGCCGCCACGGCGGCGCCGAGGGAAACAGCGGAGCAGACGATTCGATTCATCGGGGGTTTGCCGCAGCAGGATGGGCGTGGACGACCGAACTGTGGTCCCAGATTTCGGGCATGAGGTGAAGTTTTTTGTCGATAGTGAGGGCCGGGGCCGGTGACATTATTGGCGGCGGACGACGGCGAGCCAGTCGTCGGCGCTCGGCGCGGTGAGCGTCGCACTCGCGTTGCCGCGGATTTTTCCGGCGGCCTTCGGCGCGCCGCCTTCGCGCGGGTTGAACCACGAGAGCGCAAACTCGCCCTCCGCCTTCGCGAGATCGAACGACGCCGCGCCGCCTTTCGGCAGATAGACGAGGTAGAGTGCGCCGGGCTGCGCGAGGCAGTAGGCGGAGTTGTCGTGCGCGGGGTTGCCGACGAGTTCGTCGGCGTTCGTCATTTTCGTGAGCGGGATTTTTTGGTCGCGGAAGAACCCGAGGGCGATGCGGCAGTAGTCCCAGGATTTGTCGCGGCTGCGAAAGTCTTCGAGGAGGAGATCGTTTTCGGCGAGCTGGTAGCCGAAGTAGTATTCCACGCCCGCGCCGCCGGCCATGAAGGTGCCCCAGAGCGTGGCTTGGCGGATGTCGTGCAGATCGTAGCCGACGGGCTTGCCGGCTTTGTTGAGGCCCGCGAAACCCTTATAGCCGGGATCGGGTGGCACGCCTTGGTTGGCGGGGTTTTGCTCGTCGTTGCAGACGACCCAACGACGCCCG
>JBEANZ010000593.1:0-7916 GCA_041165185.1 Verrucomicrobiota bacterium
GCGCATCTTCGTGCGAGACGTTCACCGCCGGATGCGTCGGCCCTTGCGCGAAACTCGGCTTCGGCCACTCGCGCTTGGTCGCGGTGGCAAACTTCTCGTAGTCCTGCACGCGCACATCCCACACCGAGAAGAGCACCTCCGTCCCCGCCACCGGCACGAACTTCATGCCGAGGCCGTTGAGGAAAGGATTGTCCTTCGTGGCCACGTGCAAGGTCGCCGGCCGCGGCATGGGCGGCACGATGTCGCTCCTGCGCGGGCGGGTGGCGGCCATCGCCGCATCCAGCACGCCGAGCGCCTCGGCCGCGCGAGTCTGGAGCGAAGCATTCGGCGTGGTCGCGACCGCTTCGGGCTTTTTCGGTGCAGGCGGCGCGGCGCCGCCGGAGCGGTCGAATTCCGCGAAACGCAGCGCCGTGAAAGGCCGCATCTCGAGGCGGAACATCTGCGTGGCGATGCGCGAGAGCTGCGGGATGAAGGTCTCGCGGTCGAGCCCGCCGCCGGGCAGCGCCACGGCGAAGGTGCGGATGTCCTGCTCGCTGCTTTGCTCGAGCGCCTGCGTAAAGGTGCGGCCGGGGGCGATGCGGCTGCGGTCGAAGTCGAGCTCGGCGGCGAGCGCCTCCTCGCCGATGTTCCGCAGGAAAAAATTGTAGGCGTAGCTCACCGGCTCGGCGACCGCGCCATCCGCGCCGGCCGCCCGCAGCGCGCGGCGAAACAGGCCGCGGTCAGCCTCCAGTTGCCGCGCGAAATCGGCGTCGCTGAGGTAGAGGTTGCTGAGCGCGCGCACATCCTCGGGCGCGAGCCGGTCGCGGAGCGTGACGAGCGCGCCGGGCTTGATGTCGTCGTGCACGCCGTGCGGCGGGTCCTTCATGCCGTCGCTGTGGCACTTGATGCACGAGACGCCGTTGAGGATCTGCCGGTCGGTGCGCGAGAGGTCCTGCACGATGGCCTCGGGCGCGCGGGCGAGCATTTTCCCATCGGCGGTGGTGAGGAGGTAGCCCTGCAGGCCGTTGGGCAGGTGGAAAATAAATTCGCCGCCGTCGTGCTGGAAGGCGAAGCGGTCGCCCTTGCTCAGGCCCGAGCCGACGGGGCCGAGGGGAAACGAGGTGAGAATCCCGCGGCTGCCGGGGTCGCTCGCGGCGAAGTCGTAGCTTTTCCAATAGGCGCGGCCATCGGGCTTGCCGGTGCGGTCGAGCAGGGCGTGCCGCTCGACGAGGCGGTTGGCGAAATTGGAGACGCCGGACTTGCCGCGCGTGAAGCCCGCGCGCGCCACCAAGCCCTCGGCGGCGGAGACCGTCGAGGAGCGGCCGAGCAAAAATTCCTCGGCCGATTGTTGGCCGCGCGTGGCGGCGGCGCGGAGCGCCTCGTGCGGCTTCACGCCGAGGTAGGCCTCGAGGTGCTGCTCCGCGTGCGCGGGGTCGGCGAGGAGGCCGGGGACGATTTTCGCGGGATAGAGGAGCTGCTCGTAGAGCGGCGGCTGCGCGGCGGCGAAGATGAACCAGTCGGCGCGCAACCAAAGCAGGTCGCGCGTGCCGCTAACGGCGGCGAGCTGCCCGTCGAGCTCGGCGTTGACGAAGCCGTAGGGATTGTGGCGCGCGACGAGGCGCCACATGGCCTCGTCCCATCCATAGCGGCGGAGGTCGAGGCGGTAGACGACGCGCGCGGGGTCGATGGGCTCCGGCGGCGTGATGGCGGGATGCCAGGAGAGGCTGTTGATGAGCTTGGAGGTCGCCGCGCGATGGAGGTCGAGGTCGCGCGCGGAGACGAGGCGCGGCGGCTGGTTGTGCAGCGTGTGCAGCGAGAGGTAGCGGAACCACGAGCGCTCGAAGCGCGGGAAACGGTTCAGGTCGGCGAGGATGGCGCGCATCACATCGGCCTCGGCGAGATGGGCGCGGTCCGTTTCCGAATCGTCGCCGCGAATCCACGCCGCGAGGATCGCTTTTTCGTCGGCGGCGAGCGGGGCGCGGTAGTCGGCGGAGCCGGGGGCGCCGGTGCTCTTGGGCATGCGCTTCTTGGCGCCGGGGTCGAGGGAGACCAGTTCGAAGAGCTTCGAGGCGGCGGGATTGCCGGCGACGATGACCTTGGCGTCGCCGCGCAGGACGGCGAGGTTCATGGATTTGTCGAGCACGGGGTCCTGTTCGTCCTTCGGGTTGTGGCACTCGACGCAGCGTTTTTCGAGGAGGGCGCGGACCTTGGACTCGAGGTCGGCAGTGGCGGCGGACGCCGGCGCGGCGGCAGCGATGAGAGTGCAAGCGAGCGCGGCGAAGAGGCGGGAGGAGGACGGGAGGCGATGCATGGCGGGGGCGGGGGAAGGCGCGACGAGCGGGACCCGTTGGGAGGAAAGAAGGCGGACGGGCGATACGCGGGCAAGCGCCGAGCGAGCGACCGCGGGGAAAGTTGTTTCCGTAGGGCCGCCGCTCGCCAGCGTGCCGTCGCGAAACGCGTGAGGGAGAGCGGACACTGGGGTCCGGCGCGGTGGCGCAGGTTTTGAAAAACGTCCTATCAAAAAATTTCCCGCCCAAAAACCGTGGGGGTTGTTGTGCAGGAAAATTTCCGAACAGGACGATTTCAAAGAAAACTTAGCGCGCGCCTGCGCGACGGCGAATTCATGGTCGTCATGCTTGAGCAAGACAGCGCGGGCGGGCAGGTGCGCGTTCCCGGTCGCCCCGTCGCCGAAGGCTGACGAGCCCAGCCCCACGGCGCGCATCCTCCCCACACCGCCTCCCTCGGCACCGCCTCAATGCGCACTTCGGCGCGCGACCTCTTCACCATCGCAGCCCAACTCCTCCCCCAGCCTGCGCCCGTTGCGGCCTTGCCGTCCGCACGCATTCGCGCTTCCTCACCCGCCGGGTGACGCCTCGCCCACCTCGCGCCGCACGCCCACGCCCCACCACACTTCCATGCGCCACTGCATCTACCCCGGCACCTTCGATCCGATCACGCGCGGGCACCTCGACGTCCTCGAACGCGCCGCGCGCCTCTTCGACCGCGTGACCGTCGCCGTCGCGCTCGACTCCACCAAGGCCCCGCTCTTCACCGCCGAGCAGCGCGCCGACATGATCCGCCCCAACGTCGCCGCGTTTCCCCACATCGAGATCGCCAGCTTCAGCGGGCTGCTCGTGGACTACGCCCTCGCCCAAAACGCCACCGCCATCATCCGCGGCCTGCGCGCGCTCTCGGACTTCGAGTTCGAGTTCAACATGGCGCTCATGAACCGCCACCTCCAGCCCCGCATCGAGACGATCTTCGTGATGCCCAACGAGCAGTTCAGCTACACGAGTTCCTCGCTCGTGAAACAAATCGCGAAGCTCGGCGGCGACGTCTCCCACTTCGTCCCGCCCAACGTCGCCGCCGCCCTCCGCTCCGCCTACGCGCCGCCGCCGGCCACGTGACGGGTTGGCCCGGTCCCGATCCATGACGCGCACCCCCACCCCCTCCGCGCGTCTGCGCGGTCCCCTCGTGGTCGCCGCGCTGTTTGCCTCGGCGCTCTCGCTCCGCGCCCAGATCCGCTACTCCGCCACCGACCTCGGCCCGGTCGGCTCCAGCATCACATCCGATCCGATGACGATCTTCGGCGTCAACGCCTCCGGACAAGTCGCGGCCTACAACATCACGCCGGCCAGCACGCTTGTCGGGATTCGCTACAGTGGCTTCACCACCACCACCTTCCCGCCTTTGGCCGGCGACCTCTCGGCCAAGGGCATCGTGATCGACGAGACCGGGACCATCCTCGGCGAAAGCGGGTTTCCACTGTCCCCCGGGGAGGCCTATTTTGACGCCACGCGCACGCGGCTCGTTCGCTTTGCGAGCGGCGGTCCCCAAGCTCTCGCGGTCCCTTCGCCTCGCATCTTCGGCGCGAATCTAGCGGGCCAAATGGTCGGCGACAGCGGAAACCGAGCGTTCGTCTCCACCAACGGCGTGACTCAACTCCTTCCGCTCCCGGGCACCATTTTCTCCCGCGCCCACGCGATCAATGCCGCGGGCCAAATCGTCGGCTGGTCGTCCGTCACCACCGCCAGCGAGGACCGCCGCGCCTTTCTTTTTTCGGGCGGCCTGGCCCGCGATCTCGGCACGCTCGGCGGCACGCGTAGCCAAGCCCAGGCGATCAACGCCGCCGGCCAAATCGTCGGATTTGGCACGACCGCCACAGGCCAAACCCACGCCTTTCTCTTCTCCGACAGCCGCATGTCCGACCTCGGCCTGCCGGTCGGCGCCCTCGATTCGCAAGCCTTCGGCATCAATCGCTCCGGTCAGATTGCCGGGTGGAGTAACGTCGGCGGCGACTCGCGCGGATGGACTTATTTCGCTGGCGAATTCATCGATCTCACGGACGCGCTCCCGCCGCGCACTGCGACTGCCGGCGGCTTTTCCTCGATCACGATGGTCGGTGGAATCAATGACGCCGGCCAGATCACGGGCGTCGGCCAGTATTTCGCCCCCGGCGCCAGCAGCGCCTCTCAACACGCCGTCCTTCTCACGCCCCTCCCCGAGATTCGCCCCGCCACCACCATCGCCGTGCCCGGCTCCACCGTGCGGCTCGAGGCGGTTTCCACGCTCGTTTCGCCCAACAGTTACCAGTGGTTTCGCAACGGCGTCGCGCTGCCCGGCGCCACGGAGTCCGCGCTGTTGCTCACGCGCGTCGCCGCGGCCGACGCCGCCGCGTTCACCTGCACGGTCGGCAACGACAACGCCCGCGCCACCTCCGCTCCCGCGCAGGTGCAAGTCACCGGGACCGCCGAGCAGAGCCGCCTCGTCAACCTCTCCGTCCGCGCCCTCGCCGGCGCCGGCAGCCAAACGCTCATCGTTGGCTTTTCCGTCGGCGGCGCAGGCACGGCGGGCCCGAAACCCCTCCTCGTCCGCGCCATCGGCCCGGCGCTCGCGGGCTTCGGCGTCACCAACGCGCTCCCCGACCCCACGCTCGCGCTCGTGCCGCAGGCCGGCGGCGCCGCCCTCGCAACCAACGACGACTGGGCCGGCGCGACCGCGCTCGCGAGCCTCGCCGCGGGCGTCGGCGCGTTTGCGCTCCCGGACGTCGCGAGCAAGGACGCCGTGCTCGCGGCGAATCCCGGCGCCGGCGCGTTTTCCGCCATCGTCAGCGGCAAGGCCGGCGCGACCGGCGTCGCGCTCGCCGAAATCTACGACACCTCGCCCGTGGCCGCCGTCACCGCCACCACGCCGCGCCTGATCAACCTCTCCGCACGCAGCCAGATCGGGCTCGGGAATCAGGGGCTATTCGCCGGCTTCGTGATCACGGGCACCGCCGCGCGCACGATCTTGGTGCGCGCCATCGGCCCGACGCTCGCCGCGTTTGGCGTGACCGGCGTGCTCGCCGATCCGCGGCTCGATTTGTTTCGCGGCTCCACGGTGATCGCCTCGAACGACAATTGGGGCGGCGACGCGCAACTCACCGCCATCGGCGACTCCGTCGGGGCTTTCCGCCTCGCGGATCGCGCGAGCCGCGATGCTGTGCTCGCCATCACGTTGCCGCCGGGAACGTATTCCGCGCAGGTCACCGGCGTCGGCGGAACGACCGGCGTGGCGCTCGTCGAGATTTACGAGGCGCCGTGAAACGAAGCGGCCCGCACGCGCGCAATTGCGCAGCGGCGGGCGCTTTCGTAGCGGCGGGCGTCCCTGCCCGCCGGCTTGACTGCGCAGCGATCCAACCTCGGCGGGCAGAGGACGCCCGCCGCTACCTCGGCCGCCGCTCAGTAGCGGTAGTGCTCGGGCTTGTAGGGTCCGCCAACGGGCACGCCGAGATAGGCGGCCTGTTCCTTCGTGAGCTTCGTGAGCTTGGCCCCGATTTTCTCGAGGTGCAGGCGCGCGACTTCTTCGTCGAGGTGCTTCGGCAAACGGTAAACACCCACCGCGTAGGTCTCCTTGTTCTTCCAGAGATCAATCTGCGCGAGCGTCTGGTTGGTGAAGCTGTTCGACATGACGAACGACGGGTGGCCCGTCGCGCAGCCGAGGTTCACGAGCCGGCCTTCGGCGAGCATGTAAATCGTGCGGCCGGTCGGGAACGTGTATTGGTCATACTGCGGCTTCACGTTGACGCGTTTGGCGTCGGAGGTGTTGAGGCGGTCGACTTGGATTTCGTTATCGAAGTGGCCGATGTTACAGACGATGGCCTGGTCCTTCATCTTCCTCATGTGCTCGAGGGTGATGATGTCCTTGTTGCCGGTCGTGGTAACGTAGATGTCGGCGGTGCCGAGTGTGGATTCGATGGTGTTGACCTCGAAACCTTCCATCGCCGCCTGCAGCGCGTTGATCGGATCGATCTCGGTGACGATGACGCGCGCGCCGAAGCCTTTGAGCGAAAACGCGGAGCCCTTGCCCACGTCGCCGTAGCCGCACACGCAGGCGACTTTGCCGGCGATCATGACGTCGGTGGCGCGCTTGAGGCCGTCGGCGAGCGACTCGCGGCAGCCGTAGAGATTGTCGAATTTCGATTTCGTGACGGAGTCGTTCACGTTAATCGCGGGGACGCGCAGCTTGCCCTTCTCGAGCATCTGGTAGAGGCGGTGCACGCCGGTCGTCGTCTCTTCGGAAACGCCGCGCCATTCCTTCGCGATGTTGGTCCAACGCTTCGGATCCTCTTTGTGAACTTTCTTCAGCGTGTTCTTGATGACCTGCTCTTCGTGCGAGGACGACGGGGTGTTGACCCAATCGCTGCCCTCTTCGAGTTCGCAGCCTTTGTGGATGAGGAGCGTAACGTCGCCGCCGTCGTCGACGACGAGCTGCGGGCCCTTGCCGCCGGGAAACGAAATCGCGCGGAGCGTAAGGTCCCAATATTCCTCGAGCGTCTCGCCCTTCCACGCGAAGACGGGCGTGCCGGTCGCGGCAATGGCGGCGGCGGCGTGATCCTGCGTGGAGAAGATGTTGCACGAGCACCAACGCACGTCGGCGCCGAGCTCCTTCAACGTCTCGATCAGCACCGCGGTCTGAATCGTCATGTGCAGCGAGCCGGTGATGCGGACGCCGGCGAGCGGTTGCTTCGGGCCGAACTTTTTGCGGACGCTCACGAGGCCGGGCATCTCATGCTCGGCGATGGAGATTTCCTTCCGGCCCCAGTCGGCGAGGCCGAGGTCTTTGACGTGGAAGTCGGCGGTGGATTTGCGGGCGGATTTTTTCGCAGCGTTGGCCATGGAGAATTTTGAAAACGGAGATGGAGGAGACGGGTGGACAGGAAACGCGGTGCGCGCGCGGGGGGCGGCGGCGTTTACTTGAGCGCGGCCTTGAGCGCGGCGACCTTGTTGGTGGTTTCCCACGGGAGGCCGGGTTTGCCGAAGTGGCCGTAGTTGGTCGTCGCGCGATAGATCGGGCGGAGGAGGTTGAGGTCCGCGATGATGTCGGCGGGCTTGAAGCTGAAAACTTTCTGGACGGCGGCGGTGATGCGTTCGTCGGTGAGGCCGGCGGCGGCGGTGCCGAAGGTCTCGACGCGCACGGAGACGGGCTGCGGGTGGCCGATGGCGTAGGCGAACTGGATCTCGGCGTGCGTGGCGAGCTTGGCGGCGACGATGTTTTTCGCGACCCAGCGGCCCATGTAGGCGGCGGAGCGGTCAACCTTCGACGGGTCCTTGCCGGAGAAGGCACCGCCGCCGTGGCGGCCCCAGCCGCCGTAGGTGTCGACGATGATTTTGCGGCCCGTGAGACCGGAGTCGCCCTGCGGCCCGCCCACGACGAAGCGGCCGGTGGGATTGATGAGAAACTGGGTTTTCTTCGTCAGCATGCGGGCCGGGATGACCTTCTTGATGACGTGCTCGATGAGGTAACTTTCGATCGGAGAGTGTGCGACGTCAGCGGTGTGTTGCGTGGAGATGACGACGTTGACGACCTCGACCGGCTTGTCGTTCTCGTAGCGGATCGAGACCTGCGACTTGGCGTCGGGACGGAGCCACGGGGCCTTGCCGGACTTGCGGATCTTG
>JBEANZ010000594.1:0-19283 GCA_041165185.1 Verrucomicrobiota bacterium
CAACCGCGACGGCCAGCAGTTCAACGTTGGCGAGACCTTCGCCGGCCTGCCGTTCGCGACGGGCGTCGACCTCGCCGACGCGCTCAAGCCCCTTGTGCCCGCGGGCTGGACGCTCGCCGACCTCGCGTTGCGCTGGTGCCTCGATTTCGACGCCGTGAGCGTGCTCATCCCCGGCGCGAAAAACCCGGAGCAAGCCCGCGCCAACGCCCGCGCCGCCGCGCTCCCGCCGCTCGACGCGGCGCGGCACGCGCGGCTCGCGGAGTTCTACACGCGCGAAGTCGCCGCGAAGATTCGCGGGCCGTATTGAGCGCCGCGCGGGGAGCGATTGACACCTTCCGCCCGCCCGCCCGTCTAGCCCGCTTCGCGCCCATGCCCTCCCCTCGCCTTCCCTTCCGCCGCAACGCCCTCGCCCGCGTCCGGTTGTTTTCCCTCGCGCTCGCCTCGTGCTTCACGCTCGCCGCGCCCGCCCTCGCCCAACGCGGCGACCGCGCCGGCCAGGAGCAACCCCCGTTGCCCGCCCATATCGCCATCCCGCCCGCGCCCGTCCTCACGCCCGCGCAGGCGCTCGCGTCGTTCAAAGTCGCGCCCGGTTTCCGCATCGAGGCCGTCGCCACCGATCCGCTCATCGGCGATCCGATCACGATGCTGTTTGGGCCCGACGGGCGGCTCTGGGTGCTCGAAATGCGCGGCTACATGCCCGACGTCGACGGCAACAACGAACGCGAGCCCGTCGGCGTCATCGCCGTGCTCACCGACACCGACGGCGACGGGCGTTTCGACAAGCGCACCGTCTTCGCCGACAAGCTCGTGATGCCCCGCGCGATGGCCCTCGTCGGCGACGGCCTCCTCGTCGCCGAGCCGCCGCGCCTCCTGTTTCTCCGCGACACCGACGGCGACGGCGTGGCCGACACCCGCACCGAGATCGCCGCCGACTACGGCAACATCACCAACCCCGAGCACAACGCCAACGGCCTCCTCTGGGCGCTCGACAACTGGATCTACTCCGCGAACCACACCGTGCGTTTCCGCTACGAGGGCGCGGGCAAGTTCACGCGCGAGCCCACTATCACGCGCGGCCAGTGGGGCCTCACGCAGGACGACATCGGCCGCCTCTACTACAACAGCAACAGCGACCCGCTCCGCCTCGACTTCCTCCCCGCCGCCTACCTGAAGCGCAACCCGTCGTTCACCGCCGCCGGCGCCAACGTCCAACTCGCCCCCGCCACGCTCCGCGTCTGGCCCGGCCGCGTCACCCCGGGCATCAACCGCGGCTACAACACCCTCGACGCCGCCGGCAAACTCACCGCCGTCACCGCCGCCTGCGGCCCCGTCATCTACCGCGGCGGGCTCTTCCCCGCCGAGTTTCGCGGCGACGCCTTCATCGCCGAACCCGCCGCCAACCTGATCAAGCGAATCAAGTTAACCGAAAAAGACGGCGCCATCGCCGGCACCAACGCCTACGAGGGCGCCGAGTTTCTCACCTCGACCGACGAACGCTTCCGCCCCGTCAACCTCTTCAACGGCCCCGACGGCGCCCTCTACGTCGTCGATCTCTACCGCGGCATCCTCCAGCACCGCACCTACGTCACGACCTTCCTCCGCAAGCAAATCGAGGACCGCAAACTCGCCGACGGCCGCGGCTACGGCCGCATCTGGCGCATCGTGCCGGACGGCGCGCCGCAGGCGGATTTCAAATCCGTCGCGCTCGCCCGCGCCACGACCGCCGAACTCGTCAACGCCCTCGCGAGTCCGCACGGCTGGACGCGCGACACCGCGCAACGCCTCCTCGTCGAGCGCCGCGATCCGGCGGCCGTCGCGCCGCTCGCGCGCTCGCTGACGACGAAAACTCCCGGCGCGGAATACGTCCGCGAGTTCATCGAGGCCCCCGCCGTCGCGCGCCTCCACGCGCTCTGGACGCTCGACGGCCTCGGCGCCCTCGACGCCGCCGCCGTGTTCCGCGCCCTCGGCGATCCGGACGCGAACGTGTGCGCAGCCGCCGTGCGGCTCGCGGAGAAAATTCTCGCGGGCCCGGCGCCCACCGCCGACGCGGCAAAGCTACTTCCGCGCCTCATCGCACTCGCCGCCTCGCGCCCCGAGCCCGCCGTCCGCCTCCAACTCGCGCTCACGCTCCCCGAAGCGCGCACGCCCGCGGCCGACGCCGCGCTGCGCACGCTCGTCGTCGCGGCGGGCGCCCAGCCGTTTCTCGCCGACGCCGTCGTGAGCGGCCTCGCGGGCCGCGAGGCGGCGTTTGTCTCCGCGCTCGCGACGGACTCCACCGGCGGCAACGGAGCGGGTGGCAACGGCGAAGTCGTCCGTTACGCCACGAGCGCCATCCTGAAATCCGGCAACGCCACCGAGATCGATCGCGTGTTGTCGCTGCTGAATTTGAAAACCACGCCCGCGTGGGCGCGCACGGAAATCCTCGCCGGCGTGCGGCACTTTCTCCCGAAAGCCGAAGGCCGTGGCTTCGCCGGCGGCGGTTTCGGCGGACCCGGTGGACCGGGCGGTGCGGGTGGCGCGGGTAGCTTCGGCGGACCAGGCGGTCGCGGTGGTCGCGGCGGCGGCGCGCCCACGACCGTCGCAGGTGAAACCGCGCCCCCCGCTGCCCCTTCATCTTCCACTTCCACCTCATCTTCCGCTTCAACTTCAACTTCAACTTCAACCGCCGCACCCGCGCCCAACGCGCGCGCCCCCCGCGCCCCGCGCGGCGGCGGCGGCGGTGCGGCCGGCGGCGAAGGCCGCATGTTCGTCGGCAGCCTCCCCGCCGAACCGAAACCGCTCGTCGCCCTCGCCGCGCAGACCGGCACGCCCGACGCCGCGACGGCGTCCGCGTTGCTCAAGCTCCTGAAATGGCCCGGCAAACCCGGCGCCGACGTCCCCGCCGCCCGCGCGCTCACCGCCGACGAGCAGGCGCTCTTCGACAAGGGCCAGGCGCAGTTCGCCGCGCTCTGCGCCGCGTGCCACCAGCCCAACGGCCAAGGCCTCGCCGGCCTCGCGCCCTCGCTCCTCTACTCGCGCTGGGTGCTCGGCGATCCGCGCGTGCTCGCGCGCATCGTGCTCAACGGCAAAGTCCAGGCCAACCTCTCGATGCCCCCGTGGAAAGCCGCGCTCACTGACGAAGCGATCGCCGGCACGCTCACGTTCATCCGCCGCTCGTGGGGCCACGACGCCGACCCGGTTACGCCCGGACTCGTCACGACCGCGCGCGAGGAAAGCGCCGGCCGCGAGGAACCGTGGAGCGAGCCGGACTTGGAAAACCTGCTCCAAACGCTCGCCCCGCCGCGCCGGTAATCCACCCACGCGCGTCGGCCCGGTGGAGGCCGGGCCGCCTCACGCCAGCGCCACGCGCCGCGCCTTCGGATCGGGATTCTGCCGGAAAAACAGCGCCGTGTGCCCGACCGCGCCCACGCACACGCAGCGGCCCTCGTCGGCGATTTGCGCGCAGAGCGCCGCACGCGCGTCGCGCTCCACGCCGAGGAAACGCAGCTTCACCAGCTCGTGGGCCTTGAGCGCGTGTTGCAGCTCGCCGAAAAACGCCGGCGTCAGCCCGCCCTTGCCGAGCTTGAGCGACGCATCGAGTTTCTGGCCGAGGCCGCGGAGCAGCGATTTCTGCGCGCCGGTGAGAGGGAAGTCATACATGGGAGCCGCGACCCAACACGCATTCCCCGCGAATGGAAACCCGAATCCCGGCGCGCGCCGCCTCACCGGCCCGCACCCCGTTCACCGGCCGCCGAAAAAATCCACGGGTAACACGCGCCACGTCCCCGGCGCCACGCCCTCGAGCGTGAGCGCGCCGAATTTTTCCCGGTGCAACGTCAGCACCGTCGCGCCGCCCGCCGCCGCAAACATCCGCCGCACCTGGTGGTATTTTCCCTCGATGAGCGTCACCTCCGCCTCGCGCGGCGAAACGATTCTCAGCTCCGCCGGCGCGCAGGGTTTCTCCTCGCCGTCGAGCACCAGCGTGCCGCTCGCGAACCGCTCGACCCACTCCGGCGCGAGATCGCGGTCGACCGTGGCGCGATAGATTTTCGGCACCTTGTGTTTCGGTGAGGTGAGCCGGTGCACGAGCGCGGATTGGTCGGTGAGCAACAGCAGGCCGCTCGTGTCCTTGTCGAGCCGCCCCACGCTGGTGATGATCGGGTTGCGCCGCTGCCAGCGCGCGGGAAGCAGCGAGTAGACGTTGGGCCCCTCGCGCAGCTCGTGCGAACACACCAAACCGAGCGGCTTGTGGAGCAACAACAGCAACCCCTCCGGATGATCGAGCGGCTCGCCATCGACGCGCACGTCCGCCGCCTCGACGCGCGCGGAGAAATCCTCCGCCTCCACGCCGCGCACCGTGACGGCGCCGCTCCGCACCCAATCGCGCGCCTCGCTGCGCGAGCAGTAGCCGAGGTTGGCGAGCAGTTGATCGAGGCGACGCATGGCGGAGCCGGCGATGGCCGCAAAGAAGCGCCGGCGGCGCAAAGCCAATCGCGCCGTCACCCCCGATCGGCGACATTCCTGGCGCCGCGCACACCAGCCTGCGCCGCCCGGCGTCCCGTGCGCGTTGGAACGCGCCCGCGATTTTTCCAACCGCGCGTGTTTTCATTTACGCCGCGTCGCGCCGCGGCACGCTCGCGGTCGATTTATTTTTTCTCCCCTACCCATGCACCTCCTGCTCGCCCCCTTCGCCGTCATCTCGCTCGAAAGCCTCGGCGCGATGGCCCTCTACGTCCTCGCCGGCCTCGCGCTCGCCATCCTCGGCTACAAGCTCTTCGACCGCTGCACCCCCGGCGATCTCCACGAGGAAATCCTCAAGAACCGCAACATCGCCGCCGCCATCATGGGTGCCGCCGTCATCCTCGGCGTCTGCCTGATCGTCGCCGCCGCCATCGTGGGGTGAAAACGCCCGACCCCCATCTGCGCCGTCTCTCCGCCGGCGCCGCGCCGCGCCGCACCTCGTCGGAGTTGCGCACACCGCTGCTCATCGCCGCCGGCCTCATCGGCGTGCCGCTCGCCATCGGCCTCGCCTACCACGCGAGCCAGCCCGACGACGACGGCGACACCGAAGGCGCGCCGCCCGCTCCGAGCGTCAACGCCAACACCGACTACCCGATGAATCATTTTCTCCCGGGTGCCGGTTACTATCACGCGCCGTATCGCTCGTGGTTTCCGTTTCCCTTCAACTACCACGACTCCGGTCGCGGCTGGTTTCGCGGCGGCCAGTGGCAACCCACCGCCGACGCCACCGACGCCGAGAAACGCGCCCAGTCCGATCCGCGCACGAGCGGCTTCGCGACGACGACGACGAATTCCGGCGGCGGAGTCGGAGCCGGTGCCCGTGCGGGTAACACGAGCGCGTTCGCCCCGAGCTCGCGCCCCACGCCCGACGCCGTGCAGCGCGCCAACCAGGGCGCCGCCACGCACCACAAGTCCAACATCATGCGCGGCGGGTTCGGCTCCTCCTCGCGCCCCGGCATCTCGTGAAGTTCTCCGCGCGCCAGCTCTGTCCCGTAGGGCCGGCGCTCGTCGCCGTGCCGTCGCGCCGCACACGTGCGAGCGATGGCGGACGTCAGCGGGCACCCTCGCCTGCCAAGCGCGACGGCACGCCGGCCAGCCGCGGCCCTACAACCGATCCGTCGCGCCCCAGCCCCCGCCCAACATGAAACGCCTCCCGCTCACCCCGCGCGCCGACTGGCGCGCGCACGTCGAGGCCCTCGGCTTCACCTACCACACACACGACACCGGCCCGTATTGGGACGAGAGCGCATGCTACGAATTCAGCGCGCGCGAAATCGACGAGCTCGAGGCCGCCGCCAACACCCTCCACCAGCTCTGCCTCGACGCCGCGCAACACGTGATTGATCGCGGTTGGTGGGCGCGCGTGGGCATCCCGGAAAAAGCCGTGCCCGCGATCCTCGCCTCGTGGGAGCGCGACGACCCGAGCGTCTACGGCCGCTTCGATCTCGCCTACGACGGCGCGTCGCCGCCGAAGCTGCTCGAATACAACGCCGACACGCCCACCGCGCTCGTCGAGGCCGCCGTCGTGCAGTGGCACTGGTTGCAGGCCGTGTTTCCCGGCGCGGATCAGTTCAACTCCATCCACGAGAAACTCATCGCGGCGTGGCGCGGCGTCGCGAGCGAACGCGTCCACTTCGCCGCCGTGAAGGACATGCCCGAGGACGAGCAGACCATCGCCTACCTCGCCGACACCTGCACGCAGGCCGGCTTCCAAGTCGCGTGGACGGCCATCGACGAAATCGGGTGGGACGCCGCCGCGCGCCGCTTCGTCGCCGCCGACGAGGCGCCCATCGACGCGCTCTTCAAACTCTACCCGTGGGAATGGATGTGGCACGAGACGTTCGGCGAGCACGTGGCCGCCGCGCCGACGCTCTTCGTCGAACCGCCGTGGAAACTTTTGTTGAGTAACAAGGGCCTGCTGCCCGTGCTGTGGGAGCTGTTTCCCGGGCATCCGAACCTGCTGCCCGCGTTTGAGACGCCGGCCGCGTTTGTCGACGCCGCCGGCGTGCGCGCGAGCTACGTGAAGAAACCCCGGCTCAGCCGCGAAGGCGCAAACGTCGCGCTCGTCGAGGAGGGCCGCACCGTCGAGGAGACCGGCGGCGACTACGGCGACGAGGGATTTGTTTTCCAAGCGCTCGCCCCGATCCCGAACTTCGCGGGGAACCGCCCGGTGTGCGGCGTGTGGGTGGTGAACCACGAAGCCTGCGGCCTCGGCGTGCGCGAAGACACGCGCCGCATCACCGGCAACCTGAGCCGCTTCGTGCCGCACGTGCTGCGGTGAGGGGCGCGGGAGCCGCCGGAATTTACACCCCCGGAGACGGGAGGAGGCGCAGAGATTTTCTGCGGCGATGATGCCAACGTCTGTTGGATCATGGAGAACTTGCCTGACGTAGGACGGGCGTCTCGCGCGTGGATTGAGTCAAACGATCAACCGGCGGCAGGATTCCTCTGCGCCTCCTCCCGCCTCTGCGGTGCAAGTGGATCAGGCCATCCTGCCCGCCAATGAACACCTACCGCGAAATGTCCGAAGGCGCGGGGCGCCGTTGCTTCCACACCCGGGCAATTTCCAGGGCCGCGAGCGGGGCGAAGATCCAGACGACTTGCATGGGAAACGTTTTCCGCGCGATCGCCTGGTGATAGGCGGCGAGCGCGGCGGCGACGTAGGCGAGGCGGTGCAGGTTTTTCCACGCCTTGCCGCCCAGCCATTTGATCGCGGCGTTGACGCTCGTGACCGCGAGCACGAACAGAATCACCAGCGCGATCAGGCCGAAGAGTTGGAACGGTTTCTTCACCGCCGTCTCGAGGATCGAGGGGAGCGCGGCGAGGTCGGGGCCGGCGTCGTTCAGGAAGTGCGTGACGAAGTGCAGCGCCGCGTAGGCGAACGCACCCACGCCCACGAGGCGGCGGTGGCGGTTGAGCGCCTGCGCCACGCCCCACTTCGGCCAGAGCACGCGCAACGGCGTGAACGCGAGCACCGTCGCCAGCACCACGCACGCGACAAACCCGAGGTGGTGCAGCACGTATTTGAGCGGATCGGCGAGCACCGCCGGTTTCTTCGTGACGAAGATCGGCACCAGCGTCCACAGGCCGGGGAGCACGAGGAGCGTCCAGACGACGGCTTTGCTGCGGAGGAGTTTTTCGAGGAGGGGCACGGGGTGGAGCGCGTCAGGAATTTCGGGCAATCATTTTGACGCAGAGGCCAAGGCGGAGCGGAGCAGGGGCGCGGATTTTGTCAGGCGTGGATTCGCGGGCCGCGGCGCATGGCGGGGAATTTTCTCAAGGTAGGTGGGCCACAAAAAACCCAAGAAGGCACAAAAAACGGAGGGGCTTTTTTTGCGTCATTTTGTGTTTTTGTGGCCATTCCTTCAGGGAGGTTGGGTTGGGCGGAGGGCTTCGTCAGCGCCGCGAGGTGGTAGGCTGCGAGCTTGCTCGCGCTCGGTGTTGGTCGGACGGACGAGCGCCCACAAGCCGGCGGCCTACGATGCGGGCACACCGGCCGGTCCGGGCTCAGTAATTTTTCGCGAGATCCATGCCCTTGTAGAGGGCGGCGACTTCTTTTTCGTAGCCGTTAAAGAGAAGCGTTTTTTGCCGTGCGCCGAGCGCGCCACCGGCGCCGATGATCGTCTCGTTGGCCTGCGACCAGCGGGGGTGGTCGACCTTCGGGTTTACGTTGGCGTAAAAGCCATACTCCGCCGCCTGCATCGCCTGCCAGGTGTTGACGGGCTGCTTCGCGACGAACTCGAACTTCACGATCGATTTCACGCCCTTGAAACCATACTTCCACGGCACGACGAGGCGCAGCGGCGCGCCGTTTTGATTGGGGATCGGTTTGCCGTAGATGCCGGTGGCGATGAAGGCCAACTCGTTGGTCGCCTCGTCGAGGCGGAGGCCCTCGACGTAGGGGTAGTCGAGGTTGCCGGCGCGCTGGCCGGGCGAGCTCTGCTTGTCGAGGAACGTCGTCATCTTCAGGAATTTCGCCTCGGGCTTCGGGTCGGCGAGCTGGACGAGTTTCGCGAGGGGAAACCCGTCCCACGGCACGACCATCGACCAACGCTCGACGCAGCGATGACGGTAAACGCGCTGCTCGACGCCGCCCATTTTGGTGACGAGGTCGTTGACGTCGAATTTGGCGGGGGCGTTGACGAGACCGGCGAGCTCGACGGTCCACGGTTCGGTTTTCCAGCCGCGGTTGGCGAGGACGGCGGGCTCCTCCTTGGCGGTGCCGAACTCGTAGAAATTATTGTAGCTCGTGATGTGTTCGTAGGCGGTGGGCTTGAGCGCGGGATCGCGGTAGGCGGGGTTCACGCGCGTGGGGAAACCCGCCGTCGCGGCGAGCAGATCGCGCGACGCAAGCGCAAGGCCGGCGGCGCCGAGGCCGAGCGTCTTGAGGAAATCGCGGCGTTTGCTCAGGTCGTAGAATTTCTCGGGCGTGGCGGCGGACTCGGGGAGGGCCCAGGAGGGCGGGGTGCGGAGGTGCATGGGAGGGAACGGGGAATGGGAGGAGGGCGGGGCGGAAATTATTCCGGGGGGCGGAAGGAAGGTCTATTCGCGGAGGCGGCGCTGGATCCACGCGGGCGCACGGCGGCAGTCGAGGATGGCGTCGACCTCGGCCGCGCCGCCGGCCACGCGGTAGTAGATCGCGAAGGGAAACCGGCGGGAAATCATGCGATGGTGGCCGCTCGGGATTTTGCGGTGGAGACCGGCGCAGGCGCCGAGCCGCGCGAGGTCCTCATAAATCCGGGCGAGAAAATAATCGCCGAGCCCGGCCGCCTGCGCCTCGTAGAACCAATAGCCATCGACGAGATCGACGCGGGCGTGGGCCAGCACCCGAACGATCATTGGGGACGCCCGCGGGCGATGTCGGTGGCGACCAACTGCTTGAACGCGGCGAGATCAACAAACTCGGCGTGCGCCGACGCCGTGGGCCGGGCGCGTTCGCGCAACACGTCAAGATGCCACGCAGGCACCGGGATCTGCGCTTCGTGCGCGGCCAGATCGAGGCTGAGTTCCTCGAGGGCGCGGAGCTTTTCGTCGACGGTCAGGTCGGCGAGGGGCAAGACGGTGCTCATGCGGCGAACCGTAGGAACCGGCCGCGACGGCGCAAACCATTTGGCGGCGGATGGCGAGCGCGAGCGCCGCGGCGGGGGCGGGGAAGTCGGACGATTTTTTGACCACGGATCACACGGATCGACACGGATCACGGCTGCGGCTGCGTGGATTGATCCGTGCCGATCTGTGTGATCCGTGGTGAAGGGTCGGGGATTTTCGAGGGCGGGCCGGAGACCGCGCCCTACCACTTGCCGCGCAGGCCGCCGAGGAGGAGGCGTGGGGTGCCGAGGTTCACGATGCCGTCGGCGCTGCGGCCGGTTTCGAGGCGGGTGTTGGCGAGGTTTTCGAGCGTCAGGAAAAATTCGAGATGCCGCGTGAGCGCGCGGCTCGCGCCGAGGTCGGCGACGACGGCTTCGCCGAGGACGAGTTGATTTTCGTCGTCCTCAAACTGCCGGCCGATCCAGCGGACGCGCGGCGTGAACGTGATCCCGCCGGGCGCGCGCCAGCTCGCGCCGAGGGCGACGGTGCGGCGCGGGACTTGGGCGATGCGTTTGCCGACGAGCAGCGGCGCGACGGTGGCGCGGCGGACCGTGGCGTCGTTGAAGAGGGCGTCGGCGGTGAGGGCGAGGGAGTCGGCGCGCGGGAACGGGTGCCACTTGGCGGAGAGTTCGAGGCCTTGCGTGCGCGTGCGGTCGAGGTTGAGGCGTTGGCGGCCGAGGCCGCCGACGGCGAGCGTGCCGACGATAGGGAACGTGCCGGGGCCGCGGGCGAGGGTGACGTTGCCGACGGCGTCGCGGAGATCGGTGGTGAAGGCGGTGGCGGAAATCCGGATTGGCGCGGGGATGAGGCTGGGTGGCGATCCGTGAAAATCGATCGTGTTGGAGTCGCGCCCGAGAGGCGTCCACTCGACGCCGACTTCGCAGCTCGTGGCGCGCTCGGTGCGGAGGGCGGAGTTGGCTTCGGTGACGTTGGCGCCTTGGCGAAAGGGGCGGTAGAGTTCGTTGAGCGTGGGGCGGCGGAAGGAGTGCTGGGCGTTGGCGCGGAGGCGGAGGTTTTTTTGCGGCGTCCACACGAGGCCGGCGCTCGGGCTGAACTCGGTGCCGCTCTGGCCGGCGTAGTGATCGTCGCGGAAGACGGCGGCGGTGTTGCGGTCGGTTTCGCGGCGGTGGCCGGCGGTGTCGCGCCAGGCGTCGAGGCGCGCGCCGAGCGTGGCGCGGAGTTCGGGCGCGAGCGGGCGCTCGTGTAGCGCGAAGAGGCCGGCGAATTTCTGCGCGCCGCCGGCAACGCGCAGGCGCGTGAAATTTCCGGCGGTGAACGTGAAGTGTTCGCGCGTCTCGCCGCGCACGGCGCGGGCGTCGAGGCCGACGCTCGTGCGCGCGGCGGTGTTGGCGGTGCCGGCGGTGTCGGCGGGGCCGTTGTGTTGCCACGTGCCGGTCCACGCGGCGCCGTAGGCCGTCGAGGGCACGGCGAACTGGTCGCTCGCGGGCGTCTCGGTGGTGCGGGTGGCGTTCACGCCGCTGAAGGTCGAGGCGAACGACTGGTCCTGCGCGTAGGTGACGGCGGTCCACGCGAAATTTTTCGCGGGTGCGCCGGCGAGCGCGGCGGAGAGGAATTTTTCGCGCGAGCCGTTGCGCGTGTAGGGCGTGCCGTTGCCGCGGAATTCCTCGTAGGTGCGGGCGGTCGCGGTGAATTCGAGGCTCTCGCCGACGGGCGTGCGCCAGCGGCCGGCGAGCCAGCGGTGGCGGCTCCACGCGGCGACGTCGATCGCGCCGCGGCGTTCGGGGGCGACGAGGGCAAAGCCGTCGGTGGCGAACGCGTTGCCGAGGAGCTGCACGGCGCCGCGACCGGCGGATTGCGTGGCGACGAATTCGAGGGAGCGGGTGTGAAAATCGCCGAAGGTGGCGGCGATGCGACCGCGCGGGCGGCTGATGTTGGTGGCGCTGAAACCGAATTGGCCGGACGGATCGATTTCAGGAAACACCGTTTGCGCTGGCACCGTGAACAACTGCACGACCCCGCCGAGCGCCGCGTTGCCCCACGCGGTCGCGCCGCCGCCGGGGACGAGCTCGGCGCGCGCGAGGCCTTCGCGCGGGACCTTCGACCACGCGACCCAGCCGCCGAAGGGGTCGTTGAGGGGCACGCCGTCGAGGAGCACGAGCGAACGGCTCGCGCCGCTCGGCCCGAGGCCGCGGAGCGAGACGCCCTGCGCGGTGGGGTTGGCGGAGAGGCTGTCGCTGCGGCGAAACAAGCTGAACGCCGCCACGCCACGCAGCGCGCCGTCGAGCGCCAGAGTGGGCGCGGCGCGGAGCGCGGCGGCGTCGAGCGTCGCGACGGAAAACGCGATTTGCTCCGCCGGCTGCGGCGTGCGCGTGGCGGTGACGACCTCGGTGGGGAGCGTGGAGATTTGCGCGCGAAGTGCGGGCGCGAGGATCGCCGGCGCGAGAATCGCGCGGGCAACAAACGCGGCGAACGCGCGCGCCCACGCGCGGGCGCGCGCGGACGACGAGGGGAAGTGTTTCACGGGCGGCAAGGAAAGAGAGGGACGCGGCGCACCGGGAAAGGACGCGCCGCCCGCACGCCGTCGGCGGGCGCGCGCCACGCGAATTGGCTCGGCAAGCGCCCGCGCATTTGGGATGGCTTGCGCGCTCAGCGCAAAAACCAAATCAACTATGTCAGTCTGGGAATACAAAGTCATCAGCAGCGGCAAGGGCGGGTTCGCCACGCCGGCGTTGCTGGAAAAATTTCTCGGGGACCTCGGCCGCGATGAATGGGAAATCATCCATTACCAGTCGCCCCCCGACAACTCGCTCGCCTTCTCCGGTCTCGCGCGTCGCACCACGCAGCGCGATTGGACCCTCCAGGACGCCGCCGCCGCCGCCGCGAAGGCCGAGGCCGAAAAGCTCCGCGCGGAATTCGCCGCGAAATTCGAGGCCGCCACGCGCCACGCGCCCGCCAGCGCCGGCACCGCCGAGGAGAAACCGCCCGCGAGTTTCCTCGAGGAAAAGTCCGCCCCCGACGACGGTTTCCGCAAACCCGTCGACACCTCGCGCGACGACGACCCCGAGGCGCACGACGAAGCCGAGGACGACTGGGATAAACTCACCGCCGCCGAGCAGGACGAGTTGCCCAATTTCTTCGATGCCATGAAGCCCCACCTCCGCCGCAACCAGCGCGGCCCCGGCATGAGCGCCGGCGTGGAGTTCCTCGCCAAGAAATGGGATTTCACCGAGGACGACGTGAAGGGCGCGCTCGTCGAGTGCGGCTTCACGATCCCCGAGGACGAGGATGCGAAGCCCGTCTACCTCGAGTTCGACGGCGACCTCTACTGGCTCAACATCAACCGCCGCGGCGAACTCTGGATCAACACCAAGGAAAAACCCCGCCAGCTCTTCCGCACCGTCAAGGGCACGCCCATCGAAGTCGCCGCCGAGGAGCCGCGCCGCGACGCCCCCGACCACCGCCGCGATCCCGCCGCGCCCGCCGCCGCCCACTTCGTGCCCGGCACGCACGCCGCCCCCGCCTCCGCCCCCGCGCCGAGCGACGGCGCGCCCGCTGCTGCCGCCGCCACCCCCGGCGAAATCGAAAATCGAGAATCCAAAATCGAGAATTCCGCCGCGCCCGCCGCCCCCGGCGCGCCGCTCCCCACCGGCCTCGATCTCCTCCGCAAGGTGGAGCCCCTCATGCGCCGCAACCGCCGCGGCCCCGGCGGCTCCGGCAGCGTGAGCTTCCTCTCGCGCGCTCTCCACTGCGCCGACGCCGACCTTCTGGCCGGCTTCGCCACGCTCGGCCTCGTGCTCCCCGCCCACCCGCAGGACAAATCCAACCACGTCGAAATCGCCGGCGCCATCTGGTGGATCAACCAAGACTCGCGCGGCGGCGTGTGGATCAACGGCCGCGACAAGAAACCCGGCGAAACGCTCGCCCCCGCCCCGCAGGTCGCGTCCGCTGCGCCGACCGAACCGTCGGCGAACGTTCCCGGCGACGCCACGTCCACCGCGCCTGCGGGGACGCCCGATGCACCGCCCGCACCGGACCACGCTGCGCCCATCGCCGCGAACTCTCCCACCGGCCAGGGCGAGACTTCCGCGTCGGCGTCCCCCGCCTACGAGGTGACGATGGCCCCGTGGGCCCACGCCGCCCCGGCAAGCGTTGCACCCGCCGCCACCGCCTACGAAGTCACCGTCGCCCCGTGGTCGCACTCGACCGCGCCGCTGACCGTCGCCGCGCCCGCCCCGATCGAAAATCGAGAATCGAAAATCGAAAATCTCGGCGCGCCCGCGAGCCCCCTCGCCGCGCTGCGCCTCCTCCTCAAGGAAACGAAAACCGGCGCCGTCGCCGGCAAACTCGAGCGCCTCGCCGAAACCCTCGGCCAGACGCCCGAGCACCTCCTCGCCGCGCTCACCGGCGCGGGATTAAACGTCCCCGCCAAGCCCCGCGAAAAACCCGTCTTCGTCGAACACGCCGGCGAAATCTTCTGGCTCAACCGCAACGCCAAGGACGAGCTCTGGCTCAACGCGAAAGCCTCGAAGTTCACCGACAAGTCCGACGACGCCGAGCCGTCCGACAACGACGACGACAGCCCCGCCACACCGGCCCCCGAGGAAAAGAAACCCCGCCGCAGCCGCCTGCACCGGTAGCGCGGAGTCGCCGCCGCCGTATCCCCCTCGACGTCCCTCGGGTCGGCTCCGCGCCGGCCCTTTTTCTTGAGTTGCCCCGTCGCTGCCATTTTTCGGTGGCGCATTTCCGTGTCTCGTCCGGTCCGGTCTGTCACGCCCCCTCGAACCGATACCCCACGTCGCGAATCGTCCGGATGAAGCGCGGCTGCTCCGGGTCGGGCTCGATTTTCTGGCGCAGGGTGTTGATGCAGCGGTCCACGCTCCGCTCCGTCACCATCAACTCCTCGCCCCACACGGCGTCGAGAATGCGCTGGCGCGTCAGCGCGCGGCCGGTGTTTTTCGCGAAATGTTCGAGCAGGCGAAACTCCTTTGGGGTCAGCGCCACTTCCGCGCCGCGGCGGAAGAGCTTGTGCGCCGCCGGGTCGAGCCGGCACTCGCCAAACTCGACCGCATCGCCCTGCGGCTGGCGCCGTCGGCGGAGCGCGGCGTTCACGCGCGCGAGCAGCACGTCGAGGCTGAACGGCTTGGTCACGTAATCGTCGGCGCCGAGGTTGAGCCCGAGCACGACATCCGACTCCTGGCTCTTCGCCGTCAGCATGATGATCGGCGTGGCGAGTCCGTCGTGCCGGATGCGGCGGCAGAGGTCGAAACCGCTCGCACCCGGCAACATCACATCGAGGAGGATCAGGTCGGGCGCGAACTCGGCGACCGCCGCCAGCGCCTTCGCCCCGTCGCCCACGAGCCGCACCTCGCACCCGCTAAACTCAAAGTTATCCCGCAACACCCGCTGCATCGTCGGGTCGTCCTCGATGATGAGAATTTTGTCGCGGGTCATGGGGCCTCCGAAAGGTGTTCAACCGCCAAGTTTCGCCAATGTTGTCGGAGTCGAGGGCGGGAGGAAAGCGTGCGTCCTTCGCCTAATCGGCGAAGTCTGGAATTGGCCTGCGAGTTTCAGGGTCTTCATTAGCGGGGATTGGCGATGACTAGCGGCTAACTCAGTTCGTGGTTTGATTCGCCACCGCTGGAATCCTCACTCGAAACACGCTGCCCTGCCCCGGCTCGCTCTCGACCTCCACGGAGCCGCCGTGCGCGCGCACGATGCGATCAACGATGCTCAGCCCGAGGCCGCAGCCGCCGCGCTGCCGCGTGAGGCTCTGATCCACCTGGTAGAACCGCTCGAAAATCCTCCGCTGTTCCTCGCGCGCGAGGCCGATGCCGTTGTCCGCCACCTCGAACACCACTACGCTTCCGCCCGCCGCTGTGAACACCCGTAGCTCGATGCGTTTGTCGTGGTTCGTGTATTTGCCGGCGTTGTCGAGCAGGTTGACGAGCACCGTGGTCAACGCGTCGGCATCGGCGCGGACCGCCGGCAGCGCGGGCGCGAGGCGCGTGGTGAACGCGCACGCCGGCGCGGCGAGCTTGTCGCCGAGCGCCTCGAGCGCCGCGCGCACCACCGTGGTCGGCGGCACCCCCGCGAAACGGAATTGCTCCTGCCCGCGCTCCAGCCGCGAAAACGCCAGGAAGTTCTCAATGAGGTGCGAGAGCCGGAGGTTTTCCTTCGCCACGAGCCGGAGGTAGTCGTGGAGCTGCGCGTCGTCGCGGTAGCGCCGCGCCGCGAGCGTGTCGACCAGCGCACGCATCGAGGCGAGCGGCGTTTTCAGCTCGTGCGACACCGTGGAGACGAGCTCGTTTTTCAACCGCGCCAGCCGCACCTGCGCCGCCACGAAACGCGCCACCAGCAGCGCGACCACGGCGATGACCACCACGACGCCCACGCCCGTCCCCAGGTAGAACCGCGCCTGCCGCGCCGAAGCCTCCGCCAGCGGATCGCCGTCGCGGAAACCGAGCGCGAGCCGCCACCCCGGGAAAAACTCGCCCGCGTCGCGCGCGAGGGCGGACGCGGCGAGCGCGCTGCCCGGCGCCAGCACCGTCACGCGCGCGCCGGGCAGCACGAGTGGCCCGAGGAGTTGTTCCAGCTCCGTGCGCAACCGCTCCTCGCGCCACAGCGCCACGACCGTGCCGTCGACACTTGGCAGCCGCCACACGCCCGGAAGCGGCGTGCGCTGGACCTTGGCGTCGTCCGTTGGCGGAGGCTCGCGGTCGAGATAGTCGGCCGAGAGTTCCTCCGCGGCAAAGGTCCGAAACACCGCCGCCCCGGGGGCGAGCGCGGCCACCTCCGCCATCAGGAACCGTCGCTGGCTCGAATGAAAAACGCCCTCCGCGTAGTCGTTCAACCGCGCGACCAAGTCGTCGAGGACTTGTTGGAGCCGCGGCGCCCCCGCCACGGTGGCGCCGCGGCTCCAGCCCATCGTTTTCAACATCAGTAACTGCGCGTTCGGCACAATCAACGCGCCCTGCGCGCCGACCGCCTGGCGCAGATGCGCATCGCCGACCAGTTCCTCGAGCTTGGCTAGCGCCGGCTCCTTCTGCCCCGCCTGCAACAACCCCGCCGCCTGCGCCTGCAGCGCCCGCGCCGCATCCGCGTCCTCTCCCGCCGGCCGCTCGGCACTCGTCGCGGACGCCGGATAAAGCGCCTTCCCCGCGGCGTCGTAAACCACCACGCCATCCGCGAGCCCGGCGCGGACGACGGCCGCGAAGATTTCCGGCGGCGCACCCTGCGCCTTCTCCGCCAGCACGGCCTGCCGCTCCGTCGCCCACGCCGTCACGCGCGACCGCAACGAGCCGAGATGGTTCGCGTAAACCGCCGTGAGCCGCTCCTGCACCGCGAGTCGTTCGTTACGCATCGCGACCGACATGAACCACAGCACCCCCACCGCCGGCACGAGCGCGACGAGCACCAGCGCCGCGATCAGCGACGCCGGGCTCTGTTCTCCGCCATTGGATTTGGTGAACGGGAATTTCAATTCCGGGTATTGGAAGACAGGCAACCGCTAGAGTGATTACGGCAGGCTAATAGACTCAACCAGCCGTTCGAAGCTCGGCCGGATCGCAGCAAGTTTTTCCGTCGGCGCTTGCAGGTCGAAATGGACGATCACGTTGTCGCTGTAAATGGTTGTAATCACTTCGCTCCATGATTTTCCGTTCCGCGTATAGCTCCCGGTGATGGTCAGGGCGCGATGCTCATTTATTACGCTGGAGGCCTGACCTTCGACCTTCGTCATGTGGCCTGCCATTTTGGAGTAGGCCTCGATATTGTCTGAGACGCGCTTGCGCAACCAACCGTCGACCTCCTGCGGCGTAGTCGGTTTTGCGCCCGACGCGGCAAAATCGTTGGCAGGGCTGCCCGGGTTTGCCCAAGGCTTCGTTGGCCAGTAGATGATTCGCGGGCGGGCGTTGGCCTCGCGTAGTTCGGAGGAAGTGATTTGCACGACACTTCCCCCGTTCCCTTGTCGAACCGCGCTGCTGACCGTCCATCCGTTCGGAAGCATTGCACCAAGCCCGAATTTCCGATCGAGGATCGAATTGTCGGACCCGAGAATCATCTCGCCCGTGGGAATTTCAGTTGTGATTCTCCAAGACTCAGCGGGCGGGATTCGAGGCTTGGTGGCGAGGAAACCTTCCATGACCCACAGCTCTCTGACATCATCCGGCCGAGGCGGCACCGGGGAGTAGTAGATGACGCCATCCTCAGTCGGCCCATAGGCGTGAACGTTCCCCCAATCGCTCCAGACGACCTCCGGTTCGCCCCGCGGCTTGCCATCCTCTACCGCGACCGCAAGCAGGTCGACCACGAGTCCTCGACTTCTTTCGAAAAGGAGCCGCGAATCACCTGGAGCCCAGCCGATCACTTTGCCTCCGCCATGATCTATGACCATTTCGCTGCGCCCGGTCTTGGAATCCCAAATTGAAATTTGTTTCGGATAATTCTTCGATCCAAGTCCCCAGTATTGCGTATTCCAAGAGACGCCGAAGAAACGATCCATAGCCGTTGACGCCGGCAAACCTGCGTCCTTCCACGCACCGGTTTGCACGTCAATGGCGACAATTTTTGTCGGCTCCCCTTTCGGCGAACGCTCGGCGATCAACTGCTTGCCGTCAGGCGACCAATAAAGCGCGAATATTTCATCTTCCTTGCCTCCGGAATCATAGAGTCTCTTCCGCTCCGAGCCGTCAATTTTCGTCAGCGTCAACATCGTCGCACGCGAATCGTGCACGACCCACTGGCTGTCAGGAGAAATGACGACATCTCCCCACACTTCGTCGTCGTCTGCACGCTTGGCGAGGGTCCATATTTTCCCCGTCGCGAATTCGCAGGCGATGAGATCATTGCTTTCGGCCGTCCGATACACAATGTAGCGTCCGTTAGGTGAGACATTCGCGACCCAACCGATGGACGTAGGAAGAAGCACTCGGCGAATGGCGACGCCACTGAAAGACCGCGCACCCAACGCGGTCAGCAATTCGCGCACCTTCTTGATCGTGCCTTCATTCGCTGGCGATCGCTGAACGACTTCGTTGAGCAGCTTGATCGCCAGGTCCTTGTTTCCCTTCTTCTGATAACAGACCGCCAGCCGATACTGCGCCTGCGCGACGACGGTGCGGTTGGTCGCGGCTTCGGCGGCGATTTGCTCGTAGAGCTTGATCGCGGAGTCAAGGTTGCCCTCGGTCTCCTCGGCGTAGATGGCCTTTTGCAGGAGGACGGAGGGCGATTCCGCCGCGGGGGCGGCGAGCGGCAGGAGCGCCGCGGCAGCGAGACAAGAAACGAAGCGGAGTGAACCACAGATGGACACGAACGAACACAAATGCCGACCTAGGCCGCGAGGCTCGCCGTCATTTGTGTCAATTTGCGTCCATCTGTGGTTGCTCGCTGGCTGGTTGGGGAATGGCGTTTTCATGGCTGGTTTTTCCTTCGGGTTGAGGCGGGTGGCTGGACCTGGGGCGTTGTTGGCGAAGGAGACCTTAGCCGGAGATTGTTACCGCCATATCACCATCCCGTCCTCTTTGCGTCCTTTTTTCCGCGGGGATCAAGCGGGAGGCGGGACAAAAGATCGTCTGGTCGAAAGGCGGTGGCGGTAGGGTTTGGTAACGAACGACCGCCGCGTCGGCAGCGAGCTTGCGCGCGCCCGCCCGCCACTTCGGAGCGCCCGCACGCGGGCGGCCTACGAAATTCAACTGCTCCACTGTCCAGAACGCCGGAGCTTTGACACCTTCCTCCCG
>JBEANZ010000595.1:0-3613 GCA_041165185.1 Verrucomicrobiota bacterium
CCTCGCGGGCGTGTTCAACGACGGCGCGGTCGAGGGCACGGGCCTGTTGCCCGACGGCACCGCGTTTCGCTGGAACGCCGAGCGCACCGCCGTCCCCGACAAACCCGCCGCGCCGGAGAAAAAGCCCGAGGAAAAAACGCTCGCGACCACCGACGCGTGGCCCGCCGGCGCCTACGGCCGCAAGGGTCTCCCCGCGCAGCCCGAGTGGGTGTTGATCAAAAACGCCACTGTGTGGACCAGCGGTCCCGCCGGCCGCATCGTCGGTGGCGACGTGCTCGTCCATGCGGGAAAAATCGAGCGCGTCGGAAAAAATCTCACCGCCCCCGCCGGCGCGACCACGCTCGATGCGACGGGCAAACACGTCACCGCCGGCCTGATCGACTGCCACTCGCACACCGCGATTTCGCGCGGCGTGAACGAGGGCACGAGCGCCGTCACCGTCGAGGTGCGCATCGGCGACGTGATCGATGCGACGGACATTTCCATCTACCGCCAGCTCGCCGGCGGGCTCACGACGGCGAACGTGTTGCACGGCTCCGCCAACCCGATGGGCGGCCAGAACCAGGTGATCAAGCTGCGCTGGGGCGGCCTGCCCGAGGAGCTGAAGCTCGCCGGCGCGAAACCCGGCGTGAAATTCGCCCTCGGCGAAAACGTGAAGCGCTCCAACTTCACCGCGCAGGCCGGCGCGCCGCTGCGTTATCCGCAGACGCGCATGGGCGTGGAGCAAATCATGGCCGACACCTTCGCGCAGGCGCGCGACTACGACCGCGCGCAGCGGGAATTCGCCGCCGGCCAGCTCGCGTTGCCGCCGCGCCGCAACCTCCGCCTCGAGGCCGCCGCCGAAATTCTCCACGGCGAGCGCGTCGTCCACATCCACTCCTACCGGCAGGACGAGGTGCTCACGTTCATCCGTCTCGCCCAGCGCGAGAAGCTCACCGTCGCGACGTTCCAGCACATCCTCGAGGGCTACAAGGTCGCCGACGAAATCGCCAAACTCGGCGCCGGCGGTTCGTGTTTCTCGGACTGGTGGGCCTACAAATACGAGGTCGTCGACTCCATCCCCTACGGTGGCGCGATGATGCGCAACGCGGGTGTGGTCGTCTCCTTCAACTCCGACGATGCCGAGCTCGCGCGCCGCATGAACACCGAGGCCGCCAAGGCCGTGAAATACGGCGGCGTGCCCGAGGACGAGGCCCTGCAATTCGTCACGCTCAACCCCGCGAAACAGCTCCGCCTCGAAAACCAGATCGGCTCCCTCGAACCCGGCAAGGACGCCGACTTCGTGATCTGGAGCGCGAGCCCGCTCTCCACCTACGCGCGCGCCGAGCAAACCTGGATCGACGGCCGTCGCTACTTCTCGCTCGAAGACGACGCCGCGCTCCGCACCGCCGCGCAAACCGAGCGCGAAGCCCTCGCGCAAAAAGCCCTCGCCGAGCGCACGCGCGCCCTCGCGGGCGGCGGCGCCGCCGCCGCCGCTGGTGGACGTCGCGGTGGTGGTGCCGCTCCCGGCGACGCCGGCGGCGCGGCCACCGAGCCGCCCCCGATCATCCGCGCCCTCGAGGCGCTCGAAGCCCGCCGCGCCCGCGAATTCCAATCCATCTACCACGACGGCCTCGACGCCGCCAACTGCTCGACCCATGCGTTCCAATAAATTTCTCCCCGCGCTCGCGTGCGCTTGGGTCGCGTTCGCCGCATTCACGGCCCGCGCCTCCGACAACATCCCCGTCCCGAAGCCCGGTCGCCCCGTGCTCCTGCGCGGCGGCACGGTTCACACCGTGAGCGGCGCGGATTTGCCCGCGACCGATCTGCTGATGCGCGACGGCAAAATCGCCGCCCTCGGCGCGAAGCTCGCCGCGCCGGCCGACGCCACCGTCGTCGACGTCGCGGGCAAGCACGTTTACCCGGGATTTATTTCCGCGTTCACCGGCATGGGCCTCGTCGAGCTCAACTCCGTCCGCGGCACCGTCGATCTCGCGGAGCCCGGCGCGCTCAACCCCAACGCCCGCGCCGCCACCGCGCTCAACCCCGACAGCGAACACATCCCCGTCTCCCGTTCCAACGGCATCCTCACCGCGCTCAGCGTCCCGCACACCACCGGCCTCATCGCCGGCACGTCGACGCTCATCCGCATGGACGGGTGGACGTGGGAGGAACTCGCCCTCCGCCCCGCCGTCGCGCTCCACGTCTATTGGCCGAACATGAGCGTAAACCGCGACCCCGCCGCCGCGCGCCCCGCCGCCGATCAGGAGCGCGCCATCGCCGACAACATCCGCCGACTCCGCGACGCCTTCGCCGCCGCACGCGCCTACCTCACCGCGAAAACCGGCGCCGGCAAACCCATCGATCTCGACTCGCGTTGGGAGGCGATGCTGCCGGCGTTGCGCGGCGAGTTGCCCGTCTTCGTCCACGCCGACGAAATCAAGCAGATCGAGTCCGCCGTCGCGTGGGCGAAATCGGAGAAGTTGAAAATCACCCTCGTCGGCGCCCTCGACGCCTGGCGCGCGATCGAGTTGCTCAAGACCAACGCGATCCCCGTCATCCTGAGCCCCGTGCTCTCGCTCCCGCTGCGCCGCGAGGATCCGTTCGACACCGCGTTTTCCAACCCCGCGAAACTCGCCGCCGCCGGCATCCGCTTCTGCATCGCGAACGACGGCGCCAACGCCGAGATGGCCACGATGGCCGACCGCAATCTTCCCTACCAAGCCGGCAAGGCCGCGTCCTACGGCCTCGCGCCCGCCGAGGCGCTGAAGGCCATCACGCTCTATCCTGCGCAGATTCTCGGCGTGGCCGCGGAGCTCGGCTCGCTCGAGGTGGGGAAACGCGCGACGCTCTTCGTGTCCGACGGCGACCCGCTGGAAATCCCGACGCACATCGAGCAAGCCTACATCGACGGCGCCCGCATCGACCTCTCGAACCGCCACGTGCGCCTCTACGAAAAATACCAGAAGAAATACGAGCAGTTGAAAAAGTAGGGCAGGGTCTCCGACCCGCCCTCTCACGCCGCACCCTTTCGCCGACCAAAAACTCTCCGAACCGCCTCCCACTCCCGCCCACCTCCTCAAGTCAGATAACGCGGCCCCGAGGATTACCACCATGACAGCCCCCACAGCATCACCGATTCCGCCGCCCGTTTCTGCTCTGCGCCCCTCCCGACTCTGCGGTGTGGTTTGCACCGCAGAGGCGGGAGGAGCGCAGAGAGAAATACGTGACGAACGATTCGGCGGACGGCGGGCATTTGGCGGCCGGAGTTTTCGCGTCGCGGGCGCGGCGCCATCCCGAACTCCGAGGGGTCAACTGGACTGCCCGAGAACAACACGCGGGATTTGACCTTAGCCCGAACGATTCGGTGAAACCACGGATGGGCACAGATGAACACGGATGGCCGGAGGAATTTTTGGCTACACGCCGTCCTCTCCGTCCAAACCAAACCGAGTCTGGCGGCTCCTCACCCGCTGCGGCGACTGTTACCCTGAATCTGTGTCGAGCTGTGTCCATCTGTGGTTTCCGGCTGCATGGCTCCCGCTAATTCTAATTAGCTTTCAAGGTTAGCCTAAAGAAGATAGCGCGGATGGATGGGACGACCACGAAAATCCGATACCGAGCTGGAAGATCA
>JBEANZ010000596.1:0-5379 GCA_041165185.1 Verrucomicrobiota bacterium
AAATACGGCGACATCACCCGCGGCCCGCGCGTTGTGAACGCGAAGACGAAGGTCGAGATGAAGAAAATCCTGAAGGAAATCCAGAGCGGCAAATTCACGAAGCAGTGGGTCGCGGAATACAAGGGCGGCCTGAAAAACTACAACGCCCTCCTCAAGAAGGGCGAAGGCCACCAAATCGAAAAGACCGGCGCCTACCTCCGCAGCATGATGCCTTGGATGAGCAAAAAAAACCTCAAGGGCGTCCAGGCGAGCTACTGAGGAAAAGGGCTGAAGGGCTGAAAGACTGAAGGGCTGAATTTTCCGGCGGTCTTGTTTCAGCCTTTCAGCCATTCAGTCTTTCAGCCCTTTGAAACTCGTCTTAGCCACGCGCAAGAGCCCGCTCGCCCTTGCGCAGAGCGAGCTTGTCGCCGCGCACCTGCGCGCGCGGCTCGGCGTTGAAATCGAGCTGCTGAAAATCGTCACCACCGGCGACCGCCAGACCGAGTGGTCCCTCGAACAACGCGGTGGCAAGGGCCTCTTCACCGGCGAACTCGAGGCCGCGCTCCTGCGCGGCGAGGCCGACTTCGCCGTCCACAGCGCCAAGGATCTCCCCGGCGATATGGCCGCCGGGCTTGCCATCGCCGGCTACCTCCCGCGCGCGGACCCGCGCGACGTGCTCGTCGTCCGCGCCGGCGTCGCCGCGCCCGCGCTCGTCGCCACGAGCAGCCCGCGCCGCCGTCTCCAATTGCTCGCGCGTGCCCCTGCCACGCAATTCACGACTATTCGCGGCAACGTCGACACGCGCCTGCGCAAAATCGCGACCGACCGTCTCGCCGACGCCACCGTGCTCGCCGCCGCCGGCCTCGCGCGCCTCGGCCTCGCCGCATGGCCGGGCGCGGAGTTTCGCCCGTTCGCCGTCGAGGAGATGGTCCCCGCCGTCGGCCAGGCCGCCATCGCGATTCAGTGTCGCGCGGCTGATGCGGAGAAATTCGCCGCGCACTTCGATGCCCTCACCGCGCGCGCCGTCACGCTCGAGCGCGCCTTCCAATCCGCGCTCGGCGGCGGCTGTCACACCGCGTTCGCTGCGCATGCGACGGGTGACGCGCTGTTTCTGTTTCACGAAAAAATGGGTGTGCGCCGCCTGCCGCTGCGCGACGCCGATTTCGCCGCGCCCGCGGCCACCGCCGCGCACCTCCTCCGCACACTCGATCTCCCATGAGCACGCTTCCTCTCGCCGGTCGCCGAATCGCCGTCACCCGCTCGAAGGAGCAGGCCTCCGAACTCGCCGGCAAACTCACGCTCCTCGGCGCCGAAGTCATCGAGCTGCCGCTCATCCGGGTGAGCAAGTTCATCGACAAACAGCTCCTCGCCGACGTCCTCCTCGAACTCGGCGGCTACGACTGGATCGTGTTCACGAGCGCGAACGGCGTGCGGTTTTTCTTCGAGGAATTCCACCGCGTGTTCGACGACATCCGCTCGCTCGGCCTCCTGCGGTTCGCCGCCGTCGGCGATTCCACCGCACACGAAATCGCTAAGCACCACATCAAGATCGAGTGCCAGCCGAAGGTCGCCACCGCCGACGCGCTCGCCGACGAACTCGTCGCCACCGGCAGCCTCGACAGCGCGAAGCTCCTCGTCATCACCGGCAACCTCAACCGCGACGCCCTCGTAAAAAAACTCGAGGACGCCCGCGCCATCGTCGACCGGCTCCAGGTTTACCAAACCGAAAAAACCGAGTTCGCCGCCGATCCGGCCGCGGCGGATTTCCGTGCACGCGGCGCGGACGCCGTGCTCTTCGCCAGCTCGTCCGCCGTGCAATCTTTCACCGATCAAGCGGCGGCGCTGAAACTCGCCCCGACGGCCACGCGCCCGCTCGCCGCCAGCATCGGCCCGCAAACGAGCGCGACGATGAAACAAGTCGGCCTTCCGATCGCCTTCGAGGCCAAGACCCCAAGCCTCGACGCGCTCGTCGAGGCCACGTTGAAGAAACTCAGCAAGTGAACCACGGATGAACACAGAAAGACACAAATGGCTGAGCCCATATTTGTGTTCATCTGTGTCCATCTGTGGTTCTCCCTCCGAGAAATGAAAGTCCCCTTCCTCGACCTTTCGCTCCAGCACCGCGCGCTCCGCGAGCCCGCGCTCGCCGCGCTGACCGCGACCTACGACGCCAACCGTTTTTGCCTCGGCCAGGACGTCGAGGACTTCGAGAAAAACTTCGCCGCCACCCTCGGCTACCCGCGCGCCCTCGCGCTGAACAGCGGCACCGCACCGCTCCACCTCGCGTGTATGCTCGCCGGCTTCGGCCCCGGCGACGAAGTGATCGCGCCGCCGTTTACGTTTATCTCGACAGTGTGGGGCGTGAGCTACACCGGCGCGACCCCCGTGTTCGCCGATGTCGAGGAAGGCACCTTCAACCTCGACCCCGCGAAACTCGAGGCCGCCATCACGCCGCGCACCAAGGGCCTCATCGTCGTCCACCTCTTCGGCCAACCCGCCCGCATGGTCGAAATCATCGCCGTCGCGCGCAAGCACGGCCTCTACGTGATCGAGGATTGCGCGCAGGCCGTCGGCGCGAGCTATTGCGGCAAACCCGTCGGCCTCTTCGGCGATGTCGGCACGTTCAGTTTTTATCCGACGAAAAATCTCGGCGGCTGCGGCGAGGGTGGGGCACTCGTTGCGAAGGACGAGCCCGTCCACACGAAGGCCCGCCACATCCGCGTGCACGGCTCCGACCGCCGCTACTATCACGACATCATCGGCGGCAATTTCCGCATGGATGGTTTTCAAGGCGCGCTGCTCAACGTGAAGCTCCCGCACCTTGCCGCGTGGACCGCCCGCCGCCGCGCCATCGCCGCGCGCTACCTCGCGGAAATCAAACTCGCCGACGCGCGCCTGCCCGACCAGCCCGACTACGGCCAATCCGTCTTCCACCAATTCACGATCCGCCACCCGCGTCGCGACGCCCTGCGCGCCCACCTCGCGAAGCACGAGGTCGGCACCGATCTGATTTATCCGGTGCCGCTGCACCTCCAGAAATGCTACGCGCCGCTCGGCTACGGCGTCGGGTCGTTTCCCGTGTCAGAATCCGCAGCCGCGACGTGCATGAGTCTTCCAATTTTCCCGGAGCTCACCGACGCGCAGGTCGAGCACGTCATCGCGTCGATCAATTCGTTCTAACGGGCGACCGAAGATGCTGAACTTGCCCGAGCCGTTGCGCGTAGGCCGCCCGCTGGCGGGCGCTGCTTGAGCGCGAGCAAGCTCGCGGCCTACCCAAGCCACGCTTCCCTCGCGCCATGATCGACGGCATCCGAATCAAGGTCTGCGGCCTCACCTCGCTCGTGGATGCGGAGTTCGTGGACCGCTGCGGCGCGGACTACCTCGGGTTTATCTTTTACCCGAAATCACCGCGTGCGATTTCGCTCGAGACGTATCGCGCGATGGCACCGCGCCTGCCTGAGCGGAAAAAAGTCGCCGTCACCGTCGAGCCGACTCCCACCGAACTCGCCGCGCTCACCTCCGCCGGCTTCGACTATTTCCAAATTCATTTCCGCGCCGACACCCCGCTCGCCACCGTCGCCGCCTGGAGCGAGGCCGTTGGCGTCAACCGCCTCTGGCTCGCCCCGAAACTCCCGCCGGGCGTCGACGTTGCACCAGGGCTACTGCCGCTCGCGGGCACGTTTCTCCTCGATACGTTTCACGCGGAGAAATTCGGCGGCACCGGCGAGAGCGGTGATTGGTCGAAGTTCGCCCGCCATCAGGCCGCGCACGCGCGCACGAAATGGATCCTCTCCGGCGGCCTGCGCGCGGAGAACATCGCCGAGGCGCTCCTCGCCAGCGGTGCGCGCATCGTCGACGTCAACAGCGGCGTCGAGTCCGCCCCCGGCGTGAAGGACCACGAGAAGCTCCGGCGCTTCTGCGCGGTCGTGCGCGCCCGCCGCGCCGGGAGCGCATAGCACGCCGACGCGGGCGTCTTGTCCCGTGGTAGCGGCGAGCGCCAGCGAGCCGACGCCACCCTCGGCGCGCGTTCTCGCCCGTGGCTGCGAGTGGGAGCGAGTGGAAGTCCGCCGCCTGCGCCGTCGCAACGCCCGGCTTGCTCGGCTCGGCGGCGCGGTCCACGGTCCGGTGCATGGCCCGGCCGACCACCGCCCTGATAGTCGATGACGAAGCGCACGTGCGCGTCTTCGTGCGGTTGTTGCTCAAGGAGGCGGGCGTCGAAAAAACGTGGGAGGCGAGTGACGGTGAAAAGGGCCTCGCGCTCGTGGCGGAACATCACCCCGAACTCGTCCTCCTCGACATCAACATGCCGATTATGGACGGCCTCGCGATGCTGAGCGAAATGGCGGAGCGCCACCCCGAGGTGCCCGTGGTCATGCTGTCGTCGCTTGGGGCGGTGAAGACGGTGAGGGAGTGCGTGGAGCGCGGAGCCGTCGGCTACATTCTCAAGCACAGTTCGAAGGCCGCTGCGGTCGCGATGCTGCGCGAGACGCTCGACAGCCTCGCCGTCGACGACGCCGACAACGCAGCCGCCGACGAGGACGATGCCGCCGGTGCGAATCAGTCCGCCCCGGACGCGCCCGCCTCCTAGCCAAATTTGTCGGCGAGAAAAAATACTCCCGCGTCTTCCGGGCGCGGCCCGACGTTGGCCTCTGGCGTTTTGCTGAATTGCACCGGGGCTCGAATCTTTCACGTTCGCCCCCATGCAGGTCTCGTTTACCGCCGCCGAGCTCATCGCCCTCGTCCAACCGGCCGCCACACGCGGCACCGCGGACGAAATCATCCGCGGGCTCGCGGGCCTCGCCGAGGCGGCACCCGGTGACCTTAGTTTTCTCGGCAACGCGAAATACAAGACCCTCGTCGCCACCACGCGCGCCTCCGTCGTGCTTCTGCCGCCCGACTACGTGGGCGAGCCGCGCGCGGGGCAGTTGTTTCTGGTCGTGGCAAATCCCTCTGTTGCGCTCGCCCGCATCTGCGCGCGGCTCGAGCAGTCGCTCTGGCCGCGGCCCGCCGCCGGCATCCACCCGAGCGCGCAAGTCGCGCCCGGTGCGAGCGTCGCGCCGTCCGCGACCGTCGGGCCGCTCTGCGTGATTGAGGCCGGGGCGGTGGTCGGGGAGCGCGCGCACTTGCAGGCGCAGGTGTTTGTCGGGCGCGGGGCGCGCGTGGGCGACGAGTGCTGGTTGATGCCCGGCGTCGTGCTCGCGGCGGAGTGCGTGCTCGGAAAACGCGTGCGCCTCCAGCCCGGCGTCATCGTCGGCTCGGATGGTTTCGGCTACGAGTTTGCGCAGGGCCGCCACGAAAAAATTCCGCAGGTCGGCACCGTCGAGATCGGCGACGACGTCGAGATCGGCGCCAACACCACGCTCGACCGCGCGCGCTTCAGCCGCACCACCGTCGGCGAGG
>JBEANZ010000597.1:0-6766 GCA_041165185.1 Verrucomicrobiota bacterium
CCCCCCCCGCGGCGTTTCCATCGGTTCGGTCATCGGATTCATGGGCTTTCGGGTTTGCTGTCCTGTGTCCAAGGAAATTGGGGGCGACATACTGCCGGGAATTGGGAACCCCAGCGGGGGAAAAGTGGAAAGCCCAGGGCAGCGCCCCACTGCCGTTGAATTAGCGGTTATTGAATTAGCGGTGAATTGCCGCCACCGCAGTGCCTTGCACGCCAGAGGCGTGCCAGACAGGAGCCGGGGGTTGAGGCACGAAACCCCCGGTGATCATGGTTTTTCCGACGCACCCCGGAGCGGGTGCCAGAAGCTCGGGTAGGCGGACCCTTCTGGCATCCCTTCAGGATGCTCGACTAAAAACAAGGGGACCGGGGGTTTCGCCGCAACGGCTCAACCCCCGGCTACTTTCTGGCACACCTCCGGTGTGCAAACCCGCCCAGCCGGCAGAACCGGCGCGACCCGAAATCCATAATTCAATGGCAGTGGGGCAGCGCTCTGGGGGTCGGATTGGAGGAAAATCTTCGCTCTGAAGGGGCGACACTCTCGTCGGGTTTCGCCCTTTCGGGACTTGGATTCTAGTGGCGGACTGCCCTCAGCCGGAACGATGCAGAACGAAACCGCAGATGGACACAGATAGACACAGATTCAGAGGAGCCTACGTCGCAGCGAGTGAGTTACCGCCAGACTCCGTTGGGTGCGGACGGAGAAGACTCATGTATGAACAGAAATTCCTCCGGCCCTCTGTGTTCATCTGTGTCCATCTGTGGTTAAATTGAATCGTTCCGGCTCAGGGCGTTGCCCCACTGCTTTTGAATTAAGGGTCTGAAGGGGGCCGGTCTTGCCGGCTCGGCCGGTCTGCACATCGGAGGTGTGACAGAAAGTAGTGGGGGGTGGAGCCGTTGCGGCGACACCTCCGGGTCAGATGGTTTTTGATCGAGCATCCTGAACGGATGCCTGAAAAGTGCGCCGACCAGCGTTTCTGGCACCCGCTCCGGGGCGCGACGGAGAACCAACGATGACCGGGGGGGGCGTGCCTCAACCCCGGGCTACTTTCCGGCACACCTCCGGCGTGCAAGGCCTCGCGGCGGCGGCAATTCACCACTAATTCAATGACCGTTGGGGCTCCCTATTCTTCGCCGCTACCCACCGAAAACCGTGTGGGCTCAAAAAAGGCGCGTCGGGAAAGACGCGCCTGAGTTTCAGAACCGCTTCTCCGCTTCGGTCGCAAACGGCGAGACCGAGCCGGGGCCGGCGGCGACCTGTTGTTGGCGCCGAGCGGCGCGCCAGCCTTCGCGGTGCTTGCGGATCCAGTCCAGCAGCGCGCGCTCGAAACCGATGTCGTAGCCGAGCCGCTCGGACTCGATCCACTTGTGTTTCAGGATCTCTTCCCGCTCGGCCAGGAACTCCTGATAGAGGCTGGACTGCTTGGCGAATTCACGGGACGACGGCGACTCTTGCACGTGGGTGGACATTGCGGCAGGCGGCACGGCGGAGATGAGAGCGAGGCGCGGAAGCGTGTCAATGCCCGCAATTCACCGAAACGTCACAGTGGTTTCGGGAGCGGTTTTTCGAGCCGGAGGAGCAACGTCTCCGCGATGTGGCGGAAGGTTTTTCCCGCCTCGTGGTCCGGCGCGCTCACGACGATGGGCACGCCGCTGTCGCCGCCCGCGCGGATTTCCGGGAAGAGCGGGACCTGGCCGAGGAGGGACGTGCCGAGTTTCTCCGCGGTGAGGATGCCGCCGCCCGCGCCGAAGAGCGCGTGCCGCACGCCGGCGGGATCGGTGAAGTGGCTCATGTTTTCGGCGACGCCGAGGAGCGGGACGTTGACCTTTTGAAACATGAGGCCGCCCTTGCGCGCGACGTTGGTCGCGGCGGGCTGCGGCGTGGTGACGATGACGGCGCCGTCGAGCGGGAGCGTTTGCACGAGGGAGAGCTGCGCGTCGCCCGTGCCCGGCGGCAGGTCGACGAGGAGGATGTCGAGCTCGCCCCAGCGGACGTTTTGCACGAACTGCTGGACCGTTTTCATGATCATCGGGCCGCGCCAGACGACGGGGGTGTTGTCGTCCACGAGAAAACCCATGCTCATGATTTTCACGCCGTGGCGCTCGAGCGGGATGAGCGTGGCGCCGGAGCCTTCGCCCTCGACCTCGGGGCGCGCGCCGTGGAGCCCGATCATGAGCGGCACGCTGGGGCCATAGATGTCGCAGTCCAGGAGGCCCACGCGGCCGGGCCGGCCGCGCGCGGTGAGGACCTGCGCGAGCGCGCAGGCGAGATTGACGGAGAAGGTGCTCTTGCCGACGCCGCCCTTGCCCGAGGCGATGGCGACGGCGTAGCGGATGGTTTTCGGCGCGGCGGGGTTGCCGGCGAGGTTGCCGCCGTTCGCGCCGGTGGTGGTGGTGGCGGCCTTAGCGGGTGCGACGGAGACTTCGACGAGCGTCTCGCGCACACCGGGAATCGCGCGGAGGCATTTCTCGACCTCGGTCTTGAGGTGGAGCGGGATCTTCGGGTCGCTGGTGGTGAGCGCGAGGGAGACCTTGGCGAGGCCGTCGAGAATCCCGGCGGAGCGCACGAGCCCGAAGGAAACGATATCGCGGGTGAAGCCGGGATACTTCACTTGCTTGAGCTGCTCGAGGATTTGGTCGCTGGTCACGGGGAAAAAATGGGCTGTGGAGATTGTGAACAAATAAGGGTTGTTATGCCCCGGCCCCGTGCAAATAGAAATGCCTCGCGGGCGGCGAATCGATTGGCGTCCGCATTTCCATGCAAAAATTTCTTCGTCAATTCGCATCGTGGGTTGTGGGGCTGGCGATTTTCGCGACGGCCGGTTTCGCGGCGCAAGCCGCGACGAAAGCCGCCGCGCCTGCGGCGTCCGCCGCGAAAGATCCTTGGACGATCATCGTCGATACGGACAGCGCGTTGCCGGTGCGCGTCTCCGGCGCGACGCCCGAGCTGAACGGCCTCGCGCAGCGCGCGTTCGCCACGCACGGCCGCTACCGGCTCGTCGCGCGGGATTTCGCCTACGACATCCAGTTCACTCCGGCCGGCGCGGCGGCGGTGCGCGTCGACATCACGAAGGGCGTCGGCGGTGCGAAGGTCGCCAGCGAAATCGTCTCCGGGCTCACGTTGAAAAACGCGCTCTACCGCGCCGCCGATCTTGCGGTGGAGAAGACCAACGGGCTCGGGCTGCGCGGGTATTTCACGGCGCGGCTCGCGTTTCTGCGCGACTTCGGCCGCGCGAAGGAGGTGTGCAACTCGGATCTGTTTTTCACCGATGTGCTGCAAAACACGCGCTTCAACGTGCAGGCGCTCTCGCCGCGTTTTTCGCCGGACGGCTCGCGCATCCTGTTCACGAGTTTTCTGAAGACCTTCCCCGACATTTATCAAGTGGAGGCGGGCTCGGCGTCGCCCACGGTCTTCGCGAAATTCCAGGGCACCAACACCGGCGCCCGCTACAGCCCGAACGGCCAGCGCGTCGCGATGGTGTTGAGCTGCGAGGGCTCGCCGGAAATCTACGTGAGCCCTGCGGGTCCCGTCGCGCGGCCGACGCGTCTCACGCGCTCCGACCTCGCGAAATCCTCGCCCTGCTGGTCGCCCGACGGCGGGCGGATCGTGTTTGCGATGGAGCCGGGGCCGCAACTCTACGTGATGTCGGCGGCGGGCGGCGCGCCGTCGCGGTTGGTGACGGGTTTCAGTTATGCGGCCGAGCCCGACTGGAGCCGGACGAATCCCAACAAGATCGCGTTCACCGTGCGTGTGGGTTCGCAGTTTCGGATCGCGATTTACGATTTCGCGAAGGGGCGCGCGGAGGAGGTGAAGATGCCGAACCCGCCGTTCGACGCGGTGGAGCCGAGCTGGCTCGCGGACGGGCGGCACCTCGTTTACACGGCGCACTCGCGGACGGAAAACCGTATCTGCATCCTCGACACCGAGACCGGCAAGAGCACGCCAATCAGCCCGGCCTCGGGCTTCGGGTCGGCGTTGCAGGCCAACGTCTGGACGCCGTGACGGGTAGCGCGGGTCTCTGACCGGCGTTTGTTGGCGCCTGAGGGACAGGCGTCGGCTGGTCCCGTATTGGGCCGTCGTGTTGCACTTGTAGGGCCGCCGCTTGCCGGCGTGCCGTCGCGGCTATCACCTGCGAATCGCGTCGGCGCGCCGGCACGGGGCGGCCCCACAGAAATCACCGGCAAACCCGGCGTGACCTGAGTGCGAATTCGCATCGAGTGCCTGATTTCCCCGATCCTGTCTGCGCACACAAAAAAGCCGCGTCTCGCGACGCGGCTCGGTTTTTCGAAAACGAATTGTCGTTCCGCTTACTTGATCGCGGCGGCGTAGTTCGCCTCGACGGCCTTCCAGTTTACGACGTTCCAAAACGCGGCGATGTAGTCGGGGCGGCGGTTTTGGTAGTTCAGGTAGTAGGCGTGTTCCCAGACGTCGAGGGCGAGGAGGGGTTTGCCCTCGAGGCCGGCGACGGCCTTGCCCATGAGCGGGCTGTCCTGGTTGGCGGTGGAGCCGACGGCGAGTTTCTTGTCCGCGCCGACGACGAGCCACGCCCAACCCGAGCCGAAGCGCGTGGCGCCGGCCTTGGCGAAGTCTTCCTTGAATTTCGCGAGGCCGCCGAGCTGCGTGTTGATGGCCTCGGCGAGCGCGCCGGTCGGGGCGTCCTGGTTGTGCGGCCCGAGGATGGTCCAGAAAAAGGAGTGGTTGGAGTGGCCGCCGGCGTTGTTGCGAATGACGCCACGGATCGCCTCGGGGACGGCGGCGAGATCGGCGATGAGGGCGTTGACGTCGAGCGCGGCGAGGGCGGGGTGATCCTTGAGCGCGTTGTTGGCGTTGGTGATGTAGGCGTTGTGGTGCTTGCCGTGGTGGATCTCCATCGTGCGCGCGTCGATGTGCGGCTCGAGGGCGGTGGCGGCGTAGGGCAGGGCGGGGAGCGTGAAGGCCATGGTGGTGGGCGGGAGGTTGGGTTGGGAGGAAAACGCGGATGCGCGCGGCACTGAGGCATCGGCGCGCGCGGGCGTCAACTTTCCGCTGCGTCTTCCGCGCGGCGCTTCGCCTGGAAAAACGCGCGCAGCAGTTCGCGGCACTCGGGCTCGAGCACGCCGCCGGCGGTGAGCGCGACGTGGTGGTTCACGCGCGGGAGGTCATTGATGTTGGTGGCGCCGCCGAGGCAGCCCATCTTCGGATCGGGGACGGCGAAGCAGACGCGTTTCACCCGCGACATGAGCATCGCGCCCGAGCACATCGGGCACGGCTCCTTGGTCACGTAAACGGTCGCGCCCTCGAGGCGCCAGTCGCCGAGCTGGGTGGCGGCCTGCGTGATCGCGAGCATCTCGGCGTGCGCGGTGGGATCGTTGGCGCTTTCGACGGTGTTGTGCGCGGCGCCGACGATCTCGCCGCCGATCTCGATCACGGCGCCGATGGGGACCTCGTCGGCGCGCCACGCATCGATGGCCTGGTTGTAGGCGAGGCTCATGAAAAACGCGTCGTCGCGGATCAGTTGCGAGGGGAAGCGCTTGTCGAACGGGCAGGGGAGCGGGGTCGGCGGCGAGGGAGACATGACGAGGCGCGGGGCGGTGGCGGCGGTGTTTTCCGAGGGAAACCTTGACTAAGCGCCGGCCGCTCTGCCTTACAAGGGGCAACTCATGACCGCACCGACGACCTCCTTCACCGCGACTTCGCACCGCGTTTCCCCCCATGGCTGACGGCAACGCGATCGAGGTCGAGGGCAAGGTCGTCGCGGTGCTGCCCGGCACCATGTTCAAGGTGCAGCTCAACAACGCCACGCAACACGTGGTGCTCGCGCACATCTCCGGCAAGCTGCGGAAAAACTTCATCAAGATCGCCGCCGGCGACATGGTGAAAATGGAGATGAGCCCCTACGATCTCGACAAGGCCCGGATCACGTTTCGCATGAAGGAGACGAATCCGAACTACGTGCCGCCGCCGCCGCGCCGCCGCAGTTACTGAGCGCGCTCGCGTCGTGCCGTCCGGCGCCCCGCTGCGCCGCCCGATACTCTTCACCGCAGGTCGCGCCCTTCGCGAAACCTGCGGTTCTTTTTTGGCACCATGCCCGCCGCCCGTCCGAAAAAAAACCTCCCCGCCCTCGTCGCGCCGCCGGCGTTCGCGGACGAGCTCGATTCGTTTCTCAACTTTGTCGGCCTCGAGCGCGGGCTCGCGAAAAACACCCTCGCCGCCTACGGCCGCGATCTCGCGCAGGCGGCGGTTTTTTTTGCCGGGCGCGGCGCGGCGGGCTGGCGCGCGGTCGACGCGGCGCTCGCCGCCGACTGGATTCACTCGCTGGGCGCGCCGCGCTACACGACGGCGAGCCTCGCGCGCAAGCTCACGGCGCTGCGCATGCTCGCGCGGCATCTCGTGCGCGAACGCGTGCGCGAGGATGAGTTCACGGCGCTGCTCACCGGCCCGAAGCCCGTGCGCCAGCTCCCCGCCACGCTCAGCGAGGCCGATGTGGCGCGCCTCGTCTCCGCGCCGAGCGAGGGCGATGCGCGCGGCCTGCGCGACCGCGCGCTGTTGGAGTTGTTCTACTCGAGCGGCCTGCGCGTTTCGGAACTCGCCGCGCTCACGCTCCAACGCATCGATCTCGAAAACGGGATCATCCGTGTTTTCGGCAAGGGCGCCAAGGAGCGCATCGTGCCCGTCGGCGGGCGCGCGAGCGACGCGCTGGCGACCTACCTCACCGCCGGCCGCCCGGCGCTCGTGCGGGCGCGGACGGGCAGCCAGCTTTTCCTCAACAACCGCGGCGTCGCGCTCTCGC
>JBEANZ010000598.1:0-9414 GCA_041165185.1 Verrucomicrobiota bacterium
GGGTGGGGAAAACGCGCCGGCCGCGACGGTGACGCTGCCGCCGGTGACCGCCGCGCCGCCGGTGAAGGAGAGCGCGGCGGCGTCCGCGATCGTGAAGGTGCCGCCACCGAAGCGGAGGAGCGCGCCGCCCGCGACGTTGATCGTGGAGCCGGCGCTCGCGGTGCCGCCGCCGTCGAAGCTGAAGGTGCCGGCGGCGATGTTCAGCGTGCCGGTGTGGGTGAAGAGCGCCGAGTGGGACGAGGTGCCGGCGCCGGTCTTCGTGTAAACGCCGGCGTTGGTAAACGTGCCGGTGCCGCCATACGCGGGCGTGAAGACGCTGTTGGCGGAATCGTTCACGACGCCGCCGGCGGTGTTGATGAAGCTACCGCCGTTGCCGGTGCGGAGCTGGCCGGACTGCCAGTTGAGCGTGCCGTGGTTGGTGATCGTGCGGCGGTTGAAATCGTGGACGCTGGCGGAGTTGACGAGGAGCGTGACGCCCGGGGCGAGCGTCGCGGTCGAGGCGGCGGCGGTGCTCCAATCGCCACCGGACCAGCTCGAGTCGCCGTTGAGCAGGAGCGTGGTGATGGCGAGCGTGCCGCCGGTCTGCGTGAGGGCGTTGGTTTGCACGGTGCCCGGGCCGGTGAGCGTGCCGCCGGTGGCGGTGAGCGCGGAGATGCTCGAGGTGGCGGTGGCGTCCAGGAGCGCGAGCGTGCCGCCGGGGAGCGCGAGGGCGGGCGGAGAAAAACTGCCCGCGGCGAGCGTGACGGTGCCGCCGGTGATCGTGGCGGAACTGGTGCCGGCGAACTGCAGCGTGGCGGCGTCGGCGAGACTAAACGCGCCGCCGCCGAAGCGCAGCACGGCGCCCGCGCCGACGCCGATGAGCGAGCCGGTGGTGGCGGTGCCGCCGGCGTCGAGGCTGAGCGTGCCGGCGGTGAGGTTGACGACGGACTGGTTGGTAAACGGCACCTGCAGCGAGGTGGTGCCGGCGGCGGTCTTGTTGTAGGTGCCGGCGTTGACGAACGTGACGGCGCCGCCGTAGGCCGCGCTGAAAATGCTGCTCGCGGAATCGTTCACGACGCCGCCGGCGGTGTTGAGGAGGCCGCCGCCGTTGCCGGTGCGGAGCTGGCCGGCGGTCCAGTTGAGAATGCCGTCGTTGGTGATCACGCGGTGGTCGAAATCATGCACGCCGGTGTTGCTAACGGTGACGACCACGTGCGGGCCGATCCCGGTGGTCGCGGCGGCGGGGGCGTTCCAATTGCCGCCGCTCCAGACGGAGTCGCCGTTGAGCGCGAGCGTGGTGGCGGCGAGCGTGCCGCCGCTGTGGTTGAGGGCGTTGGTCGCGAGCGGGCCGGCGGTGGTGAGCGTGCCCGAGGTGAGCGTCAGCGTGGGGATGGCGGAGGTGGCGGCGGCGCTGGCGACGGTGAGCGCACCGCCCGTCATCGTGAGCGCGGGCGGCGAGAACGCGCCGGTCGTCACGGTGACCGTGCCGCCGGCGACCGCGGCGTTGCCGGTGAAATGCAGGCTCGCGCCGTCGGCGATGGTGAAGGTGCCGCCGGCGAAGCGGAGCACGGCGCCAGCCGCGACATCGAAGACCGCAGCGGCCGTGGCCGTGCCGCCGCTGGTGAAGCTGAGCGTGCCGGCGTTGAGCGTGACGGTGCCGGAGTTGTTGAACCGAATCTGCAGGGTCGTGGTGCCCGGGCCGGTCTTCAGGTAGGTCCCGGTGAGGGCGTTGGTAAACGCGCTGGGCGCACCGCCGAAGGCGTCGGTGAAAACGCTGTCGGCGGAGTCGTTGAACGCGCCGTTGTTGATCAGGCCGCCGCCGTTGCCGGTGCGCCACTGGCCGCCGGTCCAGACGACGGTGCCGTTGTTGGTGATGGTGCGGCGGTTGAAATCGTGGAGGCCGTTGGTGGAGGCGGTGAGCGTCGCGCCCGGCGCGATCGTGGCGGTGGTGGGCGCGGCGGAGGTCCAGTCGCCGTTGGTCCACGTGCCCGCGCCGGTGAGCGTGAGGCCGCCGAGCGCGAGACTGCCGCCGCTCTGCGTGAGCGTGGCGACGGTGAGCGTGCCCGCGCCGGCGAGCGTGCCGTTGGTGGCGGTAAACGCGGGGAGCGTAAACGCGCCCGCCGCAAACGTGAGCGTGCCGCCGCTGACCGAGACGGAGCCGGCGCTGGCGAGCGTGGTGGCGTCGGCGAAAGAAAAATTTCCGCCGCTCTGATTGAGCACCGCGCCGCTCGCGACATTGATCAGAGAGCCGCCCGTCGTGCCACCGCCGCCGCCGAGATCGAGGACGCCGGTGGTGACGTTGACGGTGCCGCTGTTGGTGATCGGCTCTTCGAGGTGGGAGACGCCGGCCGCGTTTTTGTTGTAGGTGCCGAGGTTGGTGAACGAGGTCGCGCCGCCGTAGCCGTTGCTGAGAAAATTGCTCGCGGTGTCGTTGATCACGCCGTCGGCGGCGTTGACGAGGCCGCCGCCGTTGCCGGTGCGCCACTGGCCGGCCTGCCACGCGATGGTGCCGTGGTTGGTGATCGTGCGGCGGTCGAAGTCGTGGAGGTTTGTCGTCGAAATCGTGAGCGTGGCGCCGGGCGCGACCCTCGCGGTGCCGCCGCCGGCAGGGGAATTCCAGTTGCCGGATGTCCACGTGGCCGCGCCATTGAGCGTGAGATCGGCGAGCGCGAGTGTGCCGCCCGTCTGGGAAAACGTCTGCGCGCCCAGCGAGCCAGTGCCCGCCGTGGTGCCGCCCGTCGAGGTGAACGTCGGCACCGCGTAACTGCCCGTGCCGAGGGAGAGCGTGCCGCCGCTCACGGTGAGCGCGCCGGTGATCGCGAGATTCGCCGGCGCGGACACGACGAAATTGCCGAAGCTCTGGGTGAGCGAGGCGCCGCCCGCGACGTTGATCAGGGAGCCGCCCGTGGCGGAGCCGCCACCGCCGAGATCGAGGGTGCCGGTGGTGACGTTGACGGTGCCGCTGTTGGTGAAGGGCAGGTCGAGGTGCGAGACGCCGGCGGCGTTTTTGTTGTAGGTGCCGAGGTTGGTGAACGACGTCGTGCCGCTGTAGCCGTTGGTGAGAAACGAGGAGGCGGTGTCGTTGATCACGCCGGTGGCGGCGTTGACGAGGCCGCCGCCGTTGCCGGTGCGCCACTGGCCGCCCTGCCATTCGATGGTGCCGTGGTTGGTGATCGTGCGGCGGTCGAAGTCGTGGAGAGCCGTCGTCGCGAGCGTGAGCGTGGCGCCGGGCGCGAGGCTCGCCGTGGCGCCGGCGAAGGGGGAATTCCAGTTGCCGGAACTCCACGCGGCCGCGCCGTTGAGCGTGAGATCGGCGAGCGAGAGCGTGCCGCCCGCCTGGGAAAACGTCTGCGCGCCCAGCGAGCCGGCGCCCGCGGTCGTGCCGCCCGTCGAGGCAAACGCCGGCACCGCGTAGCTGCCCGCGCCGAGCGAGAGCGTGCCGCCGCTCACGGCGAGCGTGCCCGCGACCGCGAGATTCGCCGGCGCGGACACGAGGAAATTCCCCGCGCTCACCTTGAGCGTCGCGCCGGCCGCGACGTTGATCGCGGAGGCGCCGCCGCTCAGGCCACCGGCACGGAGGTCGAGCGTGCCGAGGTTGACGTTGATCGCGCCGGTGTTCGTGACGGCGAGGTCGAGGTTGGTGGTGCCGGCGGCGTTTTTGTTGAACGTGCCGTCGTTGGTGAACGTCGAGGTGGCGCCGCCGTAGGCCGCGTTGAGCGTGGCGGAGGCGGTGTCGTTGAGGACGGCGCCGGTGGCGTTGTAGAGCGCGCCGCCGTTACCGGTGCGGAACGAGCCGCTGGTCCACGCGAGGGTGCCAAGGTTGGTGATCGCGCGGGAGTTGAAATCGTTGGTGCTCACGCCGCCGACCGTGAGCGTCGCACCGGGGTTGATCGTGGTGGTGCCGGCGGAGTTCCAGTTGCCGCCAGTCCAGCTCGCGTTGCCGAAAAACGTCTGCGTGCCGGCGAGCGTGCCGCCCGTCTGCGCAAACGGGATCCCCGCGCCGAGCGCGCCGGTGAGCGTGAGCGTGCCGCCGCTGAGGAGGAGCGACCCGGTGCCCGTGAGGCGCGAGGCATCGGCGATCGCGTAGGTGGTGGCGACGTTGAGCGTGGTGCCGGCGCCGAGGGCGAACGAGCCCGTCGCGCTCGTCGTGCCGCCGCCCCCGAGGAGGAGCGTGCCGGCGGAGAGGACGACGGCGCCGTGGTTGTTGAAGGCGGCGGCGCTGAACTGCGTGACGCCGGCGGCGGTCTTGTTGTAGGTGCCGGTGGCGGCGTTGGTGAACGTCGCCAGCGGGCTGCCGCCGTAGTCGTTGTTGAAGAAACTCGCGTTGGCGTCGTTGAAGATCGCGTTGTTGACGATACCGCCGCCGTTGCCGGAGCGGAGGCGGCCGCCGGTCCAGTTGATCGTGGCGTTGTTGACGAGCGTGTGGCCGTTGAAGTCGTGATCGGACGCGCCCTGGATCAGGAGCGTGGTGCCGGTAAACGTCGTGGTGCCGGGGGTGTTGAAGTTCCCGCCAGTCCACGAGACGGCGCCGGGCGCGGCGAACGTGTTCGTGCCGGCGAGCGTGCCGCCGCTGAAGTCGAAAAACTGGCCGGAAAAATTTCCGGTGAACGCGAGCGTGCCCGCCGAGAGTTGGTAAGTGCCGAGGCCCGTGAGGCGCGAGGCGTCGGCGACGGTGTAGCTCCCGTTGAATTGCATGGTCGCGCCCGCGCTCACCGCGATCGCGCCGGTGACGGAGGTCGTGCCGCCGCCCTGCAACGAGAGCACGCCGGCAAGGAGGTTGACGGTGCCGTCGTTGTTGAACGGCGCGGCGGCGAAGGTCGTGATTCCCGTGCCGCTCTTGTTGTAAACGCCTCCGAGATTGTTGGTGAAGCCGCCGGCGGCGGCGCCGTAGTCGTTGTTGAAAAAACTGGAGGCGCTGTCGTTCCACACGCCGGAGTTCGCAATCGATCCGCCGCCGCCGGTGCGGAGGCGGCCGCCGGTCCAGTTGACGGTGCCGGCGTTGGCGATCTGGCGGGCGTTGAAATCGTGATCGAGGGAACCGGTGATCGCGAGGAGCGCACCGGCGGCGAAGGTGGTGGTGCCGGCGGAGTTCAGGTTGCCGGCGGTCCACGAAAAAACGGAGGGCGAGGCGAACGTGTGCGTGCCCGCGAGCGTGCCGCCGGTGAGCGAAAAACTCGGCGCGGAAAACGTGCCCGTCAGCGAGAGCGTGCCGCCGGAGAGGAGAAACGCGCCCGGACCGGTGAGCCCGGCGGCGTCGGCGATCGCGTAGGTGTTGGAAAACTGGACCGTCGCGCCCGCGCCGGCGGCGAACGTGCCGCTGCCGCTCGTGGTGCCACCGTTATTGAGCTGGAGCGTGCCGGCGGAAACGGTGACGGCGCCGGAGTTGTGAAACGCGAGATCGAAGCGCGTGGTGCCGGCGGCGAGCTTGTTGTAGGTGGCGCCGAGGGAGTTGGTGAACGTCGCGGTCGCCCCGCCGTAGTCGTTGTTGAAGACATTCGAGGCGGAGTCGTTGAACGTGGCGCCGGGGGCGTTGACGAATGCGCCGCCGTTGCCGGAGCGGAGGCGACCGCCGGTCCAGTTGACGACGCCGCTGTTCGTAATCGTGTGGGCGCTGAAATCGTGATCGCCGTTGCCGGAGATCGTGAGGTTGCCGGTGCCGGCGATCGCGAGCGTGCCGGCGCTGTTGAGATTGCCGCCGCTCCACACGGAGCCGAGATCAACAAGCGTGAGCGAACCCGTGCCGACCAACGAGCCGCCGGAGAACGTGATCGCGCCGACGGAGCGGGCGTCGCTGACGGTGACGGTGCCGGTGGAGATCGTGGCGTTGTTCCCGGCGCCGGGGACGGCGGCGAGGGACCAGTTGGCGGTGCTCGTCCAATCCGCGGCGCCGCCCGTCCACGTGGTGATGATCAGGACGGCGCGCGTCGGCGAGACGAGCAGGCACAACGCCAGCAGGCCGAGGAGACCAAAGCGGCGAGTCTGGAACAACGAGCGCGGCGACATCGCGCGGGAACTTGGCGAAATGCGGCGGAGGCCGCGACAGTTTTTTGCGCGCCGGCGAAACCGGGCGCGCGCGGGCTTCACGGCGCGACGCGCTGCCACCGGGCCGCGATGCGGGCGGCCTCGCCGGCGGGGGCCCAGATGACGAGGGCGCGCGCGCCGGCGGGACCGGTCTTGTGGCGGACCTTGTCGGGCGGCCGCACGGTGCCGATCATGCCGGCGGTGAGCTTCACGCTCTTGCCGTTGACGACGTGTTCGAGTTCCCCCTCGAGCACGTAGAAGGTCTCCGTGGCGCCGTGGACGTGTTCGCCGGAATCGCCGTTGGGCACGAAGGTGATCTCGGCGAGTTCGAGCTCGGTGCCGCCATAGGCGGCCTCATCGAAAAGGATGCGCAGGCGGTTGCCGGCGGGGTTTTGAAAAACGTCCCCGCGGGCGACCGGGGGCGGCGGCGCGGGCGCGGGTTTCACCTCGCGGATCGCGGCGCGGTCGGCGGGGAGGGCGGCGGCGGCGGGCGCGGGGAGCGTGACCTGGCCGGTCGCGGCCCACTCCGTGCCCCGCGCAAACGTGACCTGAAAGCCGAGGCCGTGCACGGCGTCGGTGTAGTGGCCGAGCGCGGTGTGGAACACGCGGCCCGCGCCAAACGGTATCACCATGAGGAGGGGCTCGTGTTCCTTGGTTTTGTCGGAGACGGCGGAGGCGAGGACGGTGACGTTTTCGGCGGGGCCGCGGAGGCTGTCGTAGAGCTCGTCCTTGGCGTGCATCCATTTCGCCGGGAGGCCGCGCAGGATGGGGTGATCGGGGAGGCTGGCTTCGACGAGAAACTCGTGCTGCGCGCCGTGGCTGCCGCCGCGGCCGGGCCGGGGATCGCGCGTCCAGGCGCCGTCGCGGAGGCGGAGGTAGGGGCCGGATTTTTCGTCGCGCCCGCCCCAGCCGCCGAGGCCGATCATGGCGTTGTAGTCGGGCCACTCGGGGAAGGAATTGTTGGCGGCGTGATAGGAGACGAAGCCGCCGCCGGCGCGCACGTAGGCGGTGAACGCGGCGCGCACCTCGGCGGGCCAGGCCTCGCCGTTGTAGTTGGAGACGACGACGCCGTAGTCGGAAAAGCGCGGGCGCCACGCGGCCCACAACGCGGGGGCCTGCGCGAGGTAGGCGGCGGACTCGGCGGCGTTTTTCTTCGTCGCCTCGGCGTGCGCGGCGGACTGGGCGGGGGTGGGGTTCTTCGGCGCGGCGGGCGGGCGGGGTTTGCCGGGCGGCGTGGTCGAGACGGTGACGGTGAAGCGGCCGGTGTCCTCGAGGATTTTGCGAAGGAGCGGCGTGGTGGTGGCCCACTGGTGGTTGTTCTGACCATCGACGATCAGGACCCGGATTTTGGGCTGCGCGTGGGCGGCGGCGACGGCGAGTGTGGCGAACACGACGAGCGCGAGGGCGGAGCGGAGGCGGTGGTGCAGGAGGCGGTGGTGCATGGGGAGGGCCGTGGAAAACTTGCGACGGAAGGGGGAACGGAGGATGGGGCGCGAATGGGCGGCGGCGAAAGAAAATTTTGGTTCCTCGCTGTTTTCAGTGGGTCGGCACCGGGGCCCGGAGCCCCAACGGGGCGAAAAGTTGAAAGCCCAGGGCAACGCCCTGGGAAATGGCCCCGACAAGGACCCAAGCCCTGAAAGGGCGAAACCAGATGCAGGTGTCGCCCTTCAGGGCGAAGACATCTTTCCAATCGGGTTCCCAGGGCGTTGCCCTGGGCTATCGACTCTCGCCCCTTCGGGGCTTCTGAACGGGCGGCCTTCGAGCCACTGGAAACAGCAAAGATCCGAACACGTTTTCAGCACGGGCGCCAACGGGCGACGGCGGAAACAGCAGGGACGCCCGCCGCTACTTCGTGGCGTAGAGCGGGGCGAGCGCGTCGTGGATGATGGCGGCGGGCGGGCGGGACTTGGGGGACGGGGCGTAGTAGCGGCCGTCGGCGAGTTTCTTTTTGGTGCGCGCGGTGAAGATCTCGAAGTTGAACTCGATGAGGTAGGTCTTGAAGTCCCACTCCCAGCGATCCTCGTAGGTGAGGACGGCGTCGGCCTTGTCGGGCATCATCGTGAGCGGGCCGGCGGAGGCGTCGTGGCCGAGGCGCTTGAGCTCGGCGACGATGAGCTGATCGACGTGGTGGTCGTCAACAAGGCGGTGGACCACGAAGATGTGCTTGAAGGGCGCGAGGTCGACGACCTTGCGGGTGCTCTTGACCGTGGCGCAGCCGGCCAGGAACGAGGCGACCACCAACCCGACGCCGACGAACCACGAGCGGACCAGGCGAGGGGGCAAACGACGGCGCAACATGGCGCGCGATCACGCCGCGCCCCGCAGGAAAGGCAAGCGGGAGTCGCGGCGGCGGCGCGGCGGCGTGGCGTGGCATAGGCTTCCCAGCCCATGAGTTTGGCCCCTCGCTTATTTTAGTGGGTGGTGGTTCCGTGATGAGACGCTGGCCGCGAGCGAGCCATGATCCGGGCGCACCTCATTCCTTTGCCACCCATTCCTCTGCCATCACGCCTGAGGGCCGCCCGATCGGGTGCCAGTCGAGCCGTGCAGGCAACGGAAGGTTGGCAATGGAATGGGTGGCAATGGAATGGGTGGCAATGGAATGGCGACCCACTGGAAACAGCAGGAACCTGAAATTGCCGTCGTAGCGGAGGGAGTTTCCAACAGCGAGGACGAGCCGGACATTAAATGTTAAAACATTCTCTGAGAACGCGCGGTCAAGCGGAATTTTCAGAGGGCGGGCGATGGGGCGGTATTCTTTTCCCAGCGGTATTTCCGGGGATTGGGGCGGGCGGACGCACGGGCGCGCCCCGCGCGAAGGTCGCATGGGTCGCATCACCGGGTTGGGTCGCAGGCGAGATTCCGTGATCACACTTCTCTCAGCGGCGGGCACGTGGTCGACGGCCCCCTGGCAGGGTAATGGTTAGATCCCCGGCCCTCTATCCTGACCCAAGACGCACCGCACCACGGCGGTCGTCAGTCTTTAGCGAGAGCGGCCGGGGAAAGTGGTTTCGGCGTGGGCGGCACCTTGGCGTAGTCGCGTTGTTCGGCGAGCAGTTTCCAGGCGATTTTGGCCAGGCGCCGGGCCGTGATGGTGATCGCTTCGTTGGCGCCTTTGCCGCGCGCGCGATGGCGTTTGTAGAACGCGCCGAAGTAGTCCGAGCAGCCGACGGCGACCCACGCGGCCTCGATGAACGCCCACTTCAGTCAGCGGTTGCAGAAGGGCAGCATCCGGCCGTGCGAGGTTTTGCCGCCGGAGGCATAGGTGGTCGGCACGAGGCCGGCGTAGGCGCACAGCCAGTTGTGTTCGGCATCCTACCTGCGCAGCGCTGCGCGAGACCGCGCGGGCGGCGGTGCGGGCCGCCGTTGGCGCGTGCGCCCGGTCGGCGGCGTGGTCTCACGGTCGGCGCACCGGCG
>JBEANZ010000599.1:0-4721 GCA_041165185.1 Verrucomicrobiota bacterium
CTACAAGGTTTTCGAAATCCTCTCCGGCCCCGGTGCCGCCACCGCGTCCGCCGTCGCCGCCGCCACGACCACTCCCGCCGCCGACGGCGCGCTCACCTTCGAGAACTCCGCCGTGAAACTCATCGTCGAGCGCGACGGCGCGATCCGCAGCCTCGTCGCGAAAAACTCCTCCACCGAACTCGCCGCCACCCTCGACGGCCTCGCCCTCAACGACCTCGCGCCGCACTCGTCCGACGGCGAACCGCTCCGCGTCGAAAACGCCGGCCCCGTCTCCGTCACGCTCCGCGCCCGCAGCGAAGCCGGCCTCGACCACACCACCGCCATCACGCTCTACCGCGACTCCGACCGCATCGATCTCCGCAACGAGATCACGGCCAATTTTTCCGACGTCCGCCACTGGAGTTTCAGTTTCAATCTCCCCGCGCCCGCCGTCCGCACCGAAGAAGTCGGCGCGATCCTCCTCAACAAGCTCACCACCGCCGGCGGCGACTACGCGCCGACGCACGCGCGCTACGACTACGTCACGGTGAATCATTTCGCCGACATCACGGCGGGCGACGGGCGCAGCGGCGTCACGCTCTCCAACCCCGACCTCGCCTTCGCCAAACTCGGCCGCAGCACCGTCGCCGCCCTCGATACTGCGACGCCGCAACTCAACATCCTCGCCGGCGGCCAGGTCGATGGCCCCGCTCTCGGCATCCGCGCGCAAAACGGCGCGACGTATTTTCTCCAGCGCTTCGCCCTCCGCCCCCACGCCGCCTACGATCCGGTCGCCGCGATGAAGTTCGCGCTCGAACATCAGAACCCCTTCGTCACCGGCGCACTCAGTGGCGACGCGAAGAGCCCGTTTCCCGCCGACACGTTTTCCCTCCTCACCGTCTCCGATCCCGCCGTCCTGCTCTGGGCGGTGAAGCCCGCCGAAGAGGGCGTTGACCGCGGCATCATCGCGCGTTTATGGAACGTCTCCGACGCCCCAGCCACTGCGAAGCTCACGTTCACGCCCGGCTTCTCTGCCGCGCAGCGCACAACGCATCTCGAGACCGACCTCGAGCCCGTTTCGCTCACTGCCGCCGGCACTCTCCCCGCGACTTTCGCCCGTCAGCAACTGCTCACTTTCCGCCTCCTCACGCCTCGCCCCTAGATCCAACCCACCATGATCCCGCTTGCTTCCCCTTCGCGCGTTCGCGCCTTGATCGGCTGCATGAGCCTCGTGCTCACCGGCTCGCTGGCCTCCGGCCAATCCGCCCCAACTCCATCGCCGGCGCCTGCCGCCAAGCCCGCGGACGAAGCCGTCGTCCTCAGCCCCTTCACGGTCAACAGCGAGAAGGACACCGGCTATCAGGCGACGAACACCCTCGCGGGCACGCGCCTCAACACGCCGATCAAGGACCTCGGCGCCTCCATTTCCGTTTACAACAAAGCCTTCCTCGACGACATCGGCGCCACGACCGCCAACGATCTCCTCATCTATGCCACGGGCATGGAAGCGGCCGGCCCGGGCGGCAATTTTTCCAACGCCGCCGGCGCCAGCATCACCGAGCCGAATGTCGTCGGCGACGGCATCCGCAACAATCCGCAGGGCGGCTCGCGCGCCCGCGGCCTCACGTCACCCACCTACACGCGCGGCTACTTCATCTCCGATGTCGCGATCGACGGCTACAACACCAGCGCCGTCACCGTGAACCGCGGCCCCAACGCCATCCTCTTCGGCGTCGCGAATGCCGCCGGCGTCGTCGACACCACGCTCCTCCGCGCCGATCTCCGCCGCAACTCGAGCAAGGTCGAGTTCCGCTACGGCGACAACGACAGCCTGCGCACTTCGCTCGACCTCAGCCGCGTGCTCATTCCTCGGAAACTCGCCGCCCGCATCGCGCTGCTCGACGATCAGGAGCGCTACGATCAGCGGCCTTCCTTCGATAACAAAAAACGTTTCTACGGCACCGTCACCTGGGAGCCCACGCGCAGCACCGCCGTGCGCGTCAATGTCGAGGCGGGCAACACGCGCGCCAACCGGCCGTTCTCCGTGCTGCCGTTCAACAGCTTTCAGACTTGGTTGAATCAGGGCCGCACTCCGTGGGACTGGACCTTTTACGACGACCCCGCGCGCAATCCGCTCGCGACCACGCAGAATGCCGGCGGCAACGCCCCGGGCTCCGTGCCCGCGACGCCGTTCGCCACCTTCGCTTTGGCCAATGCGCAAACCTTCAACACCCTCGTCTGGCAACTCTCCGACACCAGCAGCCGGGGCGGCGTCCTCGGCCTCGGCTATCGCGCCACGCCGTCCGCCAGCAACAGCACCGGCGCCGGTGCGCTCGCGATCAACACCGTGCGCAGCCAGGTCTTCGATCCGGTGTTCAACCGCGACGGCGTCGGCGACACGCAGAGCTGGCTCGAGACCCGCAACATCGGCGAACTGCCCGCGCTCTACTACGCGAGCACGCAGTTTCCCGCCGGTCGCGTTCCCGCCGGCCGAAAGAGCCAAGGGTTCACCAATTTCGACAACTTCAACTGGCGCGATCAGCAGATCGACGAGACCGGTCGCCAGAACGACACCTTCCACACCTACAACGTCACCGTGGAGCAGCGCTTCTGGCGCGACCGCCTCGGGGTCGAGGCCTCGTTTTTTCAGGAGCGCCTCGAGCGCCGCAACCGGAACAACTTCGTCTCGACGCAGGCCAACGCGAATCACATCCGCATCGACGCCAACGTCACGCTCCCCGACGGCCGCCCCAACCCCAACCTCGGCCGCCCGTTCGTCGATTCCGCGCAGGCCATCTTCAACCAGAACCTGATCGAGCGTGAGTCGCAGCGCGTCACCGCCTACGCGCGCTACGATTTCCGCGACGTCTCGAAAACGTGGGGCAAATGGCTCGGCAGCCACAGCCTCACGCTCCTCGGCGAACGCGCGCAGCGCGACTCCGCCAACACGCAGAGCCAGTTCAAGTATTTCGGCAAATACGACGACTTCGACAGCATCAACCTCTACGGTTTCAACCGCTACGCGAAGATCATCGCCTACGTCGGCCCGTCCGTCATCGGCAAGACCGGCCCGGTGCAGCTCACCGCCATTCAGTCGCCGCAGTTGACCGAGGGCACCGTCGCCAACGCCACGTTCTTCGAGGCCGCCGTCGGCGATCCCACGCAGGCGAAACTCGTCACGATTCCCTACACGCTCAAGCAGGCGCTGCGCGGCGGAAACTACAACCGCGACGTGATCAAATCCCGGGCGTTCAACTTCATGAACTACTGGCTCGACGATCATCTCATCACCAACTTCGGCATGAGAAAGGATCAGGATTATTTCCAGCAGACCGCCTACGCCACCGGCACCTCGCAGGAGGCGATCGACAACATCTTCAAAATCCGCCGCAGCCTGAGCGAGTTCGCGCTGCCGAACTATCCCGCCTTCGTGGCCGGCAAGACGGTGAAGACCTATTCCGGCGTCCTCCGCTGGCCGCAAAAAATCATCCGCCTGCCCGCCGGGATGGATGCCAGCCTCTTCAGCAACGTCTCCGAAAATTTCACGCCGAACGGATCGCAGACCGACGCCTACGGCACCATCCTCCCGTCGCCGCAGGGCAAGACGCGCGAGCTGGGCGTGAACCTCTCGTTCCTCGACAACCGGTTCAGCCTCCGCCTCAACCACTATGAGACGAAGATCAAGGACTCGAGCATCGGCCGCATCGCCGCGCTCGGCGCCACGATCAACAACGCCGTGCTGCAGACCGCGGGCGCGTGGGCGTCGGAGCTCAACCGCAATCCCCACGCCTCGCGCCTCGCCGACATCGATCTGCTCTTCAGCGTGTTTCCCAGCAATTTCAAGGAGCTGAATAAATTTCAATACACCGGCAGCGTCGCCACGCAGAACTTTGCGCTCTCCACCGTCCAGTTGCCGAACTACAGCGACACGGCCGATCTCCTCGCCAAGGGCACCGAGGTCGACATCACCTACAATCCCACCCGGAACTGGCGGATCATTTTCAACCTGACGAAAAACGAAACGATCCAGACGAACATCGCGCCGATCAGCCGGGAACTGCGCGCTCGCCTCGATCCGGTCTTCAAGACGCTGGCCAACCGGCCGCGCCTCGGTGCCTCCACCGGCTACACCTATCCGGTGGACGCGACGGGCAAGGCCACGTCGCTCGACGCGGGCGCGGGCGAAGGCACGCTCGGCACCTACGTGTTCACCGACATCGACGTGCCCCTCGCCACGACGCTCGCCGCCGAGGGCGTGAGCACCCCCGAAATCCGAAAGTATCGCGCCAACCTCGTCACGAATTACACCTTCGATCGCGAGAGCCGCCTCAAAGGCTTCGGCGTTGGCACCGGCATTCGGTGGCAGGACAAGGTCGCCATCGGCTATCCGACGAGCTACGCGCCGACCGGCAGTGTCTTCATCGATCGCTCCCATCCCTACTACGGCCCTGCCGAAACCAACGTCGATGTGTTCGCCAGCTATACCCGCAAAGTTTTCCGCAACAAGATCGACTGGAAAGTGCAGCTCAACGTCCGCAACGCGATCGGCAAGGGCGACCTCATCCCGATCACGACCCAGCCCGACGGCTCGCCCGCCAGCGTCCGCCTCGCCCCCGACCGCCGCTGGTATGTGACGAACACGTTCAGCTTCTGACAAAGAGTCGTGGACGAGGCTACGCCTCCGCCGGAGGGGCGGCTTTCCAGCCGCCCACCCCCGGCGGCAGGAAAGCCGCCGCTCCGTC
>JBEANZ010000600.1:0-4563 GCA_041165185.1 Verrucomicrobiota bacterium
ACGGTTTGCACACCGGAGGTGTGCCAGAAAGTAGCCGGGGGTTGAGCCGTTGCGGCGATACCCCCGGTCAGTTTGTTTTTGATCGAGCATCCTGAAGGGATGCCAGAAGGGTCCGCCGACCAGAGTTTCTGGCACCCGCTCCGGGGTGCAGCGGAGGACGGACGAATACCGGGGGTTTCGTGCCTCAACCCCCGGCTACTGTCTGGCACGCCTCCGGCGTGCAAGGCGCTGCGGTGGCGGCAATTCAGCGCTAATTCAATGGCAGCGGGGCAACGCCCTGGGCTTTCCACTTTTCGCCCCGTTGGGGCTCCCAATCCCCGGCGGCTATCCACCGGAAACAGCGAGGAACCCCACCGCCGTCTGGACGGTTGCATCGCCGCGCGAATCACAAAACTCTCCGCCGCCCCCCGCGTCCCCCACCCCAACATGAAACCCACCGTCTCCCCCACGTCCGCCCCGGCTTCGTCCGTCGCTCCCGCTTCGTTCCAGATTTACACCCCGCGCCGCCACTTCCTCCGCCAGCTCGCGTGGACCTCCGCGTTGTTCACCGCGCCCGGCCTGTTCGCCGAGCAGCTCACGCTCACGCCGAAACAAACCGAGGGCCCGTTCTACCCCGACAAGCTCCCGCTCGACACCGACAACGACCTCATCGTCGTCAACGACGGCCTCACCCCCGCCGTCGGCGAAATCACCTGGCTCTCCGGCCGCCTGCTCACCGCGAGCGGCAGCCCCATCCGCAACGCCACCATCGAAATCTGGCAGTGCGATAACAACGGCGTCTACATCCACTCGCGCGACGCCGCGCCGAAGGCCGCAAAGCAGGACAAAAATTTCCAGGGCTTCGGCCGCTGCGTGACCGGCGCGACCGGCGAATATCTTTTCCGCACCATCAAGCCCGTCCCCTACACCGGCCGCACGCCGCACATCCACGCCGCCGTGAAAATCAAGGGCAGGAAGGACCTCGTCACGCAGTGCTACATCAAGGGCCACGAAGGCAACGCGCGCGACGGCGTCTGGAAGGGCATCCGCGACGAGAAGCAGCGCGAGTCGGTGACGCTCGATTTCGCGCCGCTCTCCGGCTCGAAGGCCGGCGAACTCGCCGCGCGTTGGGATCTCGTCCTCGGCCTCACGCCCGAGCTGACCTAGGTCGTGTGCCACAGCGGAGTCGTGGCCGAGGCGTCCCGCCTCAGTTTTTTCGATCTATGGGCCGGGACACTTCGGTTTTGCGCGAAAGCCAACGGCTAGAGAAACAGCCAGCGGGAGTGATCGCGTGCGCAGCTCTTCGACGATGGTTTCTGGGGTGCTCGTGCTGCAGAAACTACGTCCCGCGTCCTCCGCCGTAAACTCAGCATCCTCGTCGGCCGGCTCGGCCGCGAGCCGCGCGTCGGGTTCGTGCGCATGGCCGCGAGCGCCGGCGAGCGCCGGACATTAGACGTGAACAGCTGACACCTTCTATTTGCTCAGCCGGAAGCCCGACATGAGCCAGGTGAAGTGGTCGCCCGCGCAACGCGCCCACCGGAAGCGGATGCAGGCCGATGAAGCCGGTGGCGTCGAGCGCGTCGCAAAAATCCGCGCAGGGCACGCCGTTGACCCACGAGCGGATGCGGTCGCCCTGCGCGACGATGCGGTAGTGGTTCCACGCGCCGTCCTTGAACGCCGTGGCGGCCCCGGACTTCTGCACCAGACCGTCGAGCCACACGGCGCGACGCGCCTCGTCCCAGAAATTTTCCGAGGTGCCCTTCGCCGCAAACGTGATCTCGCACTGGTAGCCGAAGACTTCGCCGGCTTCGCGCTGCTTTTGCGCCTTGCCGATTATTGCGGTCGGTTTCGCGTAGGTGCGACTGCGGATTTGAATTCCAGAGTTGAGCGCAGGGTCGCACTTCACCTCGCACTCGAACTCGAAGTCCGCGTAGTCGCGCGTCGTGCAGAGGAAAGTGTTCTTCGAAGCCTCGACCGTGCGCCCGACGATCGCGCCGTCCTCGACGCGGTAGGTGGCCGTGCCGCCTTTCACGGCCCAGCCGGTGAGCGTCCGGCCATCGAAGAGCGGTTTGAGCGCGGGGGATTGGTCCGCGGCGCTGCAGATGGGAATGAGGGCAAGGATGAGCGAGAGACGGAGCGGGATTCTCATGGGTGAAATGAGGGAGACGTGAAAGTTGAACGGATCACTTCTTATTGGCGGCTCGCTTGGCGCGGCCGTCCGGGCGCGGTTGCGGCACGCGTTCGAGCTGCGCAAGGAGATCGCGGACGACGTCCGGTTGCGCGGCGGCGACGTTGCGCGTCTCCAACGGATCGGCGGCGAGATCGAAGAGTTCGGCGCGGCCGCCGGTGCGGTCGACGATGAGACGCCAGCGCTCGGTGCGAACGGTGCGGTCGCCGTCGCCCCAGAAGCCGTGCGCGGGCTTGGCCGCCGCGGCGCGCGGATCGGCCAGCTGCGGGCGGAGGCTGCGTCCGTCGAGCCCGGCCGGTGCGGCGAGGCCGCAAAGATCGGCGAGGGTGGGAAAAATATCGACGGTCTCGACGGTCGCGGCGCTGCGGGCGCCGGGTTGCAGCAACCCCGGATGCCGGATGAGGAGAGGTGAGCGCAGCGCCTCCTCGTAGAGGCAATGCTTCCCCCAGATCGCGTGCTCACCGAGGAGGAAGCCGTGATCGCCCCACACGACGACGATGGTGTTTTGCTCCTGGCCGGTTTCGCGGAGGGCGGCGAGCACGCGGCCGAGTTGCGCATCCATGTAGCTCACGCAGGCCGCGTAGGCGCGGCGCATCAGGCGCGCATACTCGGGATCGGTGTCGGGATCGCGGCCGGGGGCGTGGCCGTAGTTGCCGCGAAATTCGCCGCTCGCGTGCCAGCCCGATGGCCACGCGGGTTTCGCCGCGGCCGCCGGCGGCAGATCGGGCACGCTGCCCGCGGCGTGGAGATCGTGCCATTTTTTCGGCGCGGCAAAAGGCAGGTGCGGCTTGAAAAATCCCACGCCGAAAAACCACGGCTGCTTTTGCGCGGCGAGTTCGCGGAGCGTCGCGACGGCGTCGTTGGCGACCCACGCGTCGGGAAACGCCGCGTCAGGTCCATCGTGGATCTGGAACGCCGGCGATTTGCCGGGCGTGCGCGCGCCGCCGTCGGCGTAGCCGTGCATGATCGCCTCGGCGTGCGGCCACGGGCCGCGCGGAATCCACGCGCGGTCCCACACGCCGGGAATCTCCTCCGGCGGCTCGGCCCACTGGCGTCCGCTGAGGTTGCCGGGGTAGTGCGTGATTTTGCCGAGGGACAGCGTGCGGTAGCCGGCGGCGCGGAAGACCGCGGGCAGGCTGCGCGCGGCCCACTCGGTGTGCGTGTCGCGGATGCCGTTGTTGCCCGCGTGCGCGGGCTCGGTCGGATAACGGCCGCGCAGCAGCGCGCAGCGCGACGCGCCGCAGGTGGGCACCTGCACGTAGTGCTGCGTGAAGATTCGCGCCGTGCGCGCAAACGCGTCGAGCTCCGATGTGCGCGCGTGCGCGACGCCGAGGAAGCCGAGGTCGTTGCGCAAATCGTCGACGGCGATGAAGAGGACGTTGGGCCGGGCCGACGCAGTGACGGCAGCGACGGCGGGAAGCGCGGACGCGCCAAGCGCCGCAGCGAGCAGGAGGGGAATCCGGAACATGGGGAGGCCCGAAGTTGGCGTGCCGGGGCGGCGCGGGTCAATCGCCGGGCTCAGGGCCCGCGGAGAAACGAAACCAGATCCGCGATCTGCGCGGGGTCGAACGAGTCGATGAGCCCGGCGGGCATGAGCGACGTCTTCGAGGTCTCGATGGCGGCGATGTCGCGGTCGGCGAGACGAACCGTCTGCGCGGGATCGAAAAGATTTTCGGCGAGCTGCAGGCCCTGCTCGGTGAGGTTGGTGATCCGGCCGGTGAGGCGGCGGCCATCGCGCAGCGTGACATGGACGGTGCCATATTGATCGCTGATTTCGTGATCGGGCTCGACGATGGCCTCCAGCAAATCGCGAGGCGCCAGCCGCGTCGCGATGCCAGTGAGATCGGGGCCGAGCGCGCCGCCCTCGCCGGCGACGGTGTGGCATGCGAAGCAACCGGCCGCGGCAAACGTGCGGCGACCGCGCGCAGGATCCGCACGATTGGCGACGGAGGAAATCTCGCGGGAGAGTTCGGCAACCGTCCACTTGCGCGGCGGACGCTGCGTGCCGGCCGCGGCGTCGATGCTGGCGGAGATCGTGGCGGCGGCGGTCGCGAGCGATTGCTCCAGCACCGCGCGCCCGGCCGCAGGCGTGGCGGCGACGGCCTCCTTGCGCAGTTCGCGCAGCAAGGCGGCGAAGCTCGCGCCACCGCGCCATGCGACAGCGCGGTGCAACCACGCCAGATAGTCGCGGCGTTGGATCGTGGTGAACTCGGACAGCCGGGCCCGGAGGATTTGCGCGATCTCGATCTGGGCTTCGCGCGTGACCGCGGCGGCGAGGGCCGTGAATCCGCGCTCAAGCGCATCGGGCACACGCAGCCAGACGAGCAACTCGAGCAGAGCCACGTCGCGCTGGCGCCGGCCCGAAGGAAAGCGCGGTGAAAGCTGCGTAACCCACG
>JBEANZ010000601.1:0-11450 GCA_041165185.1 Verrucomicrobiota bacterium
CGCTCCCGTTTTTCCAACTCGGGGAGCTGCTTCTTGTATTCGACCGGGTCCCAAACGAGTCCCCAATTTTTCACGTAGTCGGCGAGCGGCATCAACCCGACCCCGGCCCGGCGCGCATCGACGCCCTCGGGGTCGTCCAAAGGCGAGACGTAGTGCTTGCCTGTCTTCGCCTCGATCCCGATCTGGCTGCCGTAAACTTGCCGGCGGCCTTCGCCGAGCGCGACGCGGTCCTCGAGCAGCGCGAGGCTGCTGCCTTCCGCCTGCTTCGCCTTCACTGCCGCGCGCATCATCGGCAGGTATTTCTGCTGTGTCTTCAGGTCTGCGTGTTGGATCACGAGAAACAACGCGCTCGCGCCGTCGTTCCCGACGATGTCCGGCCCGAGCCAGCCGCGCGTGTCGAGGATCGCCGTTATCTTTGCGAGATTCTCCGCGTCCTTCGCGTTGATCGTTTTCCAGAGTTCCTTCACCTCGGCCGAGTCGCGGCCGGATTTCTTTTCCACCTCGTCGAGTTGCATCCGGTATTTCTGATCCTCGACGAGCACGGCGCGGAGTTGCTCGCGGAGGGGCTTGTCGATCTTCGCATCGAGCGCCTTCCGGCCGGCCTTCATCGTCGCCACAATCCCGGCCCAACGCGGCAACTCATGGAGCGACGCCAAGTCGGGATTGCCCTGCAAATTCTGCGGATTCATCCAACCCGCCGCCGCCGCCTTTTCGAGCCAGTCAAACGCCAGCTCCGTCCGGCCCGCGCGCGCGGCCGAGCACGCGCCGACGTAGAAGTCGTTTCCGCGGATGACCGCGCCCGGAAGCCCGAACGCCCGCTCGAACACCGCGACCGCGAGCGTATGTTCCTTCGCCGTGCGGTGTGCGGCGGCCTCGACCATGAGGCTCTGATAACTCTGCGCGCGGACCGGCGACAGAGCGGACAGCGCCGCCAAAACGAGGAGAAGTTTTCGCATGGAGATCGGGGGTGGGGGAGACGAGCCGACGTTGGCGACGGCGGCTCGCCACACAACGATTACCTAGCGCGGATGAGGAACGAGACAGGTTCACCGCCGCTCCACGTAGACGTAATACGCCCCCGCGATCTCCTTGCCGTCGGCGTCGAGGAACCACGTTTGCAACTGCGTGCGGCCGGACGGGAGCGGCGTCGTGAAGGCTACGGACGCGTCGCTCTCGCCGACGGCGCGGCGTGCGTCGAACTCGCCCACGCGCAGGCGCGCGGCGGCGACGGGCAACGCCACGCCGGCGGCGAACGTCCCGAAAGCGTGCGGCCGCGGCGGGAGCGCGGCGCGGATCGCGGCGCCCGATTCGCGCGGCCAACGGCGCAGCTCGATGCGATACTCGCCCGCGCGCGCGACCTCGATGTGCCACGGGCCGTTGCGCCGCACGCCCGCGCGGACTTGCGCGGCTTGATCGAGAAACGCGTCGGCCCAGTCGGCGGGGGAGAGTTGCACCGGGTTTTCGGCGTCGCTGCCGACGATGAGCGCGGAGAATTCGTTTACGCGCGGCGCGACGCCGTCCCACCACTGCGCGTAGTCGGCTCGCAGGCGGGCGGCGATGTCGGCGTGTTGCGCGATTACGTTGGTCGTCTGCGCGGGATCGGTGGCGAGATCGTAGAGTTCCTTGTCGGCGACGAGGCGCCAGCGGTCGCGAAGCACGGTGGCGTCGCCGCGCTTCGGCACGGGGTCTTGCATCCGGCTGAACTGGATTACGAGCGAGCGCTCGGGGAGGCGTTCGGTTTTTCCGCGCAGGAGTGGCGCGAGGCTGAGGCCGTCCAGTTTCGCGCCGCGCGGCAACGCCAAGCCCGCGAACTCGGCGAGCGTGGGCAACACATCCTGCACCGTCGTGAGCGCGGCGACATCACCCGCCGCGCGCAGTCCGCCCGCGGGCCAGCGCACGAAGCACGGCACGCGGTGCCCGCCCTCGTAGAGATCGATTTTGCGGCCGCGCAGGCCGGCGTTGAAGACGGGCACGCCGGCGGTGCCGCCGTTGTCGGTGAGGAAAACGACGATGGTGTTTTCGCGCAGGCCGGTCTCGCGGAGGAAGGTTTCGAGGCGACCCATGTTGTCGTCGATGTTGGTGGCCATGCCGTAAAAACGCGCGGCGGCGGTTTTCTGCGCGGCGGTCATCGTCGCGGGCCACGGGGCGTCGTCGTAGAGGCGGCGGTATTTTTCCGGCACGAAGAGCGGGCCGTGCGCGGCGGCGAGCGGGAGGTAGCAGAGAAACGGTTTCCGCGCGGCGGCCTCGCGGCGCATCCATTTCATCGCCTCATCGAAGAAAATGTCGGTCGTGTAGCCGGAGAATTTCTCGCGCCGGCCGTTGTGCGTGTAGGTGTCGTCGAGGTAGTGGTTGTCCCAAAAATCGGGCGCGCTGCCGATGTGCGACGACGGGTAGAAGAGCGTCTCGTGAAAGCCGCGGTCCTGCGGGCGGTAGGGGAAATTGTCGCCGAGGTGCCACTTGCCGAACTGGCCGGTGCGGTAGCCGGCCGCGCCGAAAATGTCGGCCATCGTCGGGAGGTCGCGGCGCAGAAACGTGCGGCCGCTGCTGACGTTCATGGCGCCGTTGGCGAGGGCATCGCGGCCGGTGAGCAGTTGCCCGCGCGTGGGCGTGCACATCGGCATCACGTGAAAATCCGTCAGCCGCACGCTCTCGGCGTGCAGTCGATCAATGTGCGGCGTGCGCACGAGGGGATTTCCGAGGCAGGCGAAATCGCCGTAGCCTTGGTCGTCGGTGAGGACGATGACGATGTTGGGCGGCGCGGCGTGGAGCGCGAGGGCGGCGAGGACGACGACGGGGAGGCGGTGGAGGAAACGGCCGAGAGCAGTCATGCGGGGAATGGGGTGGCCCCGCCGCTGTGGGCCGAATCGCGGTGGCGCGCAAGGCTCGTGTTGCGCCGGCGCGGGCGGGCGGGTTTGCGGGCGGCGCCGAATCGCTTTGAAGCGGCGGCGGCGCGGCGGCAGAAACCGTCCGCCCTTCCGCCGCTTCGCCCCATGCGCTCCATCCTTCGCGTTCTGTTTTTCGCTTCGCTCGCGTGCGTCGAGTTTTCGCCCGCGGCGTGCGCCTACGAGGAGGTCGCGCCGCCGAAAAAAATCGTCCTCCCCGCCGCGCGCGCGCCCGCCGAATCCCTCGCGTCGATCCGCGTGGCGGCGGGGCTGCGGGTCGAGCTCGTCGCGGCCGAGCCGCTCGTGATGGACCCGATCGACATCGCGTGGGGCGCGGACGGGCGGCTCTGGGTCGTCGAGATGGCCGACTACCCCAACGGCCTCGATGGTCGCGGCGCGCCCGGCGGCCGCGTCCGCGTGCTCTCGTCGTCGCGCGGCGACGGTCGCCTCGATCAATCGACGCTGTTTGCCGACGGGCTGAGTTTCCCCAACTCCGTCCTCCCGTGGCGGCGCGGCGTGCTCGTCGCCGCCGCGCCCGACATCCTCTACCTCGAGGACACCGACGGCGACGGTCGCGCGGATCGGGTGGAGAAAATTTTTTCCGGGCTCGCCGAGGGCAACCAACAGCACCGCGTCAACGGCCTTCAATGGGGCCTCGACGGCTGGGTCCATCTCGCGAACGGCAACAGCGGCGCGAAGATCACGTCGCCGAAATTTCCCGGCGTGGTCGATGTGGGCCGCCGCGATTTCCGCGTGCGCCCCGACGAGGGCCGCGCGGAGGCGCTCGCGGGCCAGACGCAATACGGCCTCAACCGCGACGACTGGGGCCGCTGGTTTGGCGGCAATAACTCCAACCCCTTTTGGCACTACGCGCTCGAGGACCGCTATCTCCGCCGCAACCCGCACTTCGTCGCGCCGAGCGCCACCGTGGACATTTCCGCGACGCCGGGTGCCGCGCCGATTTTCCCCGCGAGCACGACGCTCGCGCGCTTCAACGATGGCCACACCGCCAACCATTTCACCTCCGCGTGCGGCACCATGGTCTATCGCGACGATCTGCTCGGCGCGGAGTTTGCCGGCAACATTTTCGCCTGCGAACCGGTGCACAATCTCGTCCACCGCGAAATCCTCGCGCCCGCCGGCGCGACGTTTGCGAGCCGGCGCGCGCCCGGGGAGGAGCGGTCGGAGTTTTTCGCGTCGACCGACAACTGGTCGCGCTTCACGAGCGCGCGCACCGGACCGGACGGCGCGCTCTACGTCGTGGACATGTATCGGCAGACCATCGAGCACCCGACGTGGATTCCCGCCGCGTGGCAGAAAATCCTCGGCGACCTCCGCGCCGGTGCGGACAAGGGCCGCATCTACCGCGTGGTGCCGGCCGACCGGCCGCTCCGCCCCGTGCCGCGCCTCGATCGCGCGGAGGCGGCCGGGCTCGTCGCCGCGCTCGAAAATCCCAGCGGCACCGTCCGCGACCTCGCGCAGCAACAGCTCGCGTGGCGGCGCGACGCGAGCGCGATCCCGTTGTTGGAAAAACTCGCGGCCAACGCCGCGCGCCCCGTGGCGCGCGCGCAGGCGCTGTGCGCGCTCGACACGATGGGTGCGCTCACGCCTGCGGCCGTTGCCGCCGCGCTGCGCGACGCGCACCCGGGTGTGCTCGTCCAGGCGATCCGGTTGAGTGAGAATTTCGCCGTCGGCGCGGGCGAACACGCGGTGTTGTTATCCGAGATCGCCGGGCTCGCGACGCACGCCGACCCCGCCGTCCGGCAGCAGGTGGCCTACACGCTCGGCGAATGGAAGACGCCCGCCGCCGGCGAGGCGCTTGCGACTCTGTTGCGGGCCGAAAAGGACGCGTTGGTCCGTGCGGCGGCGATGAGCTCTGCGCTCGTCCACGCCGAGGCGCTGCTCGCGCGGCTTGGCACTGCGGGCGACACGCGCGCTCAGGTGGAAATCGCCGTCGTCACGCGGCAGGGGCCCGCGCTCGCCCGGCTGCTGGCGGCGATTTGCGAGCCGGCGGCGCCAGTCGATAGCAGCGGCGCGGAACAGATGATCGCGCTCGTGCACGTGCTCGAAACCCTGCGGCGGCACAACCTCGGGGGCGACTGGCTGCGCGCGCAGGGCGGGCCGGCTGCCGCCGGCGCGTGGGCGGCGGCGGAGAAAATCCTCGCGGGTGCGCGCGGCGTCGCGCTCGACCGCGGCGCGTTATTGCCCGGGCGCGTCGCGGCCGTCGGCCTGCTCGGCGCCGACCTCGATCACCGCGATGAAAACCTTGCCGCGTTCTCCACGTTGCTCGCGCCGCAGACGCCGCTCGAACTTCAGCTCGCCGCCGTCGCCGCGATGGGCGCGGCCGACTCGCGCACGGCGCCAACGCGCCTGCTCGCGGGCTGGCCGGGCTACGGCCCGAAACTCCGCGCGGCCGTCCTCGATTTGCTCACGGGCCGCGGCGCGTGGGCGACCGCGTTGCTTGACCGGCTCGAAGCGGACCGCGCGATGCCGGCGCAGATTGATGCGGCGCGGCGGAGTGCGCTGATGCACCACGCGAACAACGCCGTCGCCGCGCGCGCGGTGCGGTTGTTTGCGGACACGGCTTCGCCGGATCGGCGCGCGGTGGTGGAGCGTTATCTCGCGGCGATGGCACCGCTCCCGCGCGAGGCGGCACGCGGCGCGGCGGTGTTTTCGAACGTGTGTGCCGGTTGCCACCGCTTCGGCGCGGTGGCGGGGCAATCCATCGGGCCGGATCTCGCGGGGCTCGCGGACCGGAGCATCGAGTATCTGACGACGCACATCCTCGACCCGAATCGCGCTTGCGAGGATCGCTACCAGCTCTATGCGGCCACGATGCGCGACGGGCGGGTGTGGTCGGGGATGTTGACGGAGGAGACGGCGGGGAGCGTCACGTTGCGCGGGCTCGACGGCGCGGCTCGCGCGATCGCGCGCGGGGAAATCGCGACGCTCGTGGCGAGCGGGCGGTCGCTGATGCCGGAGGGGTTGGAGGCGGCGGTGAGTCCGCAGGGGATGGCGGACTTGGCGGCGTTTTTGGGCGGGGCGGGGGGACGGAAAAACTGAGGGCGCGGGGGATTTGCGCGTCGGATCGGCGTCGCGGCGGGCGTCCCTGTTCGCCAAAAATTTTCCGGAGCGCGCTTCGCGTCCGATCGCTGATCGATGAGGGGCGGGAAATTTCCGGAACGGACGGGGTCGAGGGTGGGCGGGACGGTGACTCGCGCGGCGGACGGCGCGTGACGGGCGAGGGCGGGTCGGAGACCCTGCCCTACTCCAAATCTCGGCGGGCAGGGACGCCCGCCGCTACGGCTGCTTCGGTTCGCGGATGAACTCGATTTGGAACGACTGCTGCATCGCGGGTTGGCGGTATTCGCCGGCGAGTTTGTCGGTCGCGGGATCGTAGGAGAGCACGTAGGTCGCGCCGGGGTAGCCGGTGTCGTTGAGCTCGACGAGGACCTGGAGTTTGCCGGCGCCTTCATACCAGGCGGCGCGTTCGACGTGGATCGAGCGGGGGTTGAAGTAGAGCGCCTCAAGCACGCCGCCGGGCGCGCCGTTTTTGATTTCGAGGACGTAGCCGCCGTCTTCGCGGAGCCAGCGGCCGAGGACTTTTTTCAGGGCGGCGGGCGTGGTGGTGGACGCGGCGGCGGCGGTGGTGGCAGACGGGGAAGAGGAGGATGAGGCGGGCGCGGCGGACGCGGGCGTGGCGGTTTTCGCGGGGGATTCGGTTTCGCGTTTCGCGCAGCCGGGCGACGCGGCGAGGGCGACGGCGAGGACGAGAAGGAGGGAGGAACGGCGGCGAGGTCCGATGGGGAAGAAACGCATCGCGCAGGTGTGGGCGGGGGCGGCGGGGTTGGCAATGCGGGGTTCGGCGGGGCGCGGTGGTGGTGGACGAGGTGTCTCGCCTCGTTTCGGAGATCGTGCGGCGGCGCGACGATGGCGGCTCGCGCATCGCGCCGACGGCCGGAGGATTCTCCAGGGAGGATTCTCGGGGAGCGCTTGCGTCCCGCAGGCTGTCCTCGGCGTCTCGCCGCGGACGTTCGGAGGAGCCGGCGGGACGCCGGCTCCAGCACGCGGGACGCGTGCGCTCCCCGGGAATTGGTCGGTGCCGCGCTGTCAGTTTTTCGCGCGGGGAGCGCGGCTAAAGGCACTGAGGCGGGACGCCTCAGCCACGACTCAGAAGCGGCCGCTCACGCCGGCCGTCACCGTCACGCCGGGGATGAAGACCTGGGCGAGGTTGTCGGGGGTGCCACGATACCAGGATTGTTCGCGGTTGAAGATGTTCTGCGCGTCGAGCGTCAGGCTCAGCGCGGGGCGCAATTGGTAGGCGAGGCCGGCGTTCACCACGCGGCGCGCGCGGTTGTAGAGGTTGGCGCCGGAGTCCACGGCGGTGAAGTTGCGGACGTAGGTGCCGGTGTGGTTCACGACGAGGCGCGTGCCGAATTTCCGGTAGCGCCAACTGAGCGTGGCGTTGGCGGTGCGCGGGATGAAGCCGGGGACCTGGCCCGTCACGCGTTGCACGGTGCCGGTGAAGCGGCCGTGCGTGTCGAGGAGCGTGTAGTTGAACGAGGTGCCGAGGCCTTTCCACAGGCCGGGGAGAAACGTGAACTGCTGCTGGTAGTTGAACTCCCAGCCTTGCACGACGGCGTCGCCGAGGTTCGAGCGCGTGAGGATGCGCGCGTCTTGATATTCGCCGCCGTAGCCGTTGTCGGCGCCGGTGCCGACGCGGCCCATCTCCACGCCGTTGGTGAAGTAGTCCCGGATCGATTTGTGGAACCAGCCGACGGAGAGGTTGCCCACGGGCTCGAAATAATACTCGGCGGTGAAATCCCAGTTTTCCGAGGTCTGCGGCTTGAGGCTCGGGTTGTTGATCGTGAGTTCGTCGGTGGTGGCGTTGTAGGTCTCGGCGGGTTGGAGGTTGTTGAGCGGGGGGCGGCCGAAGCTCGTGGACCAACTGGCGCGGGTCTTCAGGTTGGACGTGACATCGTAGGAGAGGTGCGCGCTGGGAAACGACTTGGTGTAGCCGCCGCTCGGCGTGCGGAGGCTGTATTCGCGGGAGACGGCGAGCGGGAGGTTGGTGGCGCGGAGGGCGTTGTCGATCGGGGTGCGATTGCGGACGTAGCCCCAGCTTTCGGTGGCGGTTTTTTCGGTGCGGACGCCGCCGAGGAAGCCGACGCGACCGAGGCGGCCGTCGAACATCCCGTAGCCGGCCGTCACAGTCTCGGTCGTCCCGCGCGCGCCGGTGTAGCCATTGGTCTCGCGGGTGACGAGGTTCTCGCTCCAGAGCGTGGCGTCGAGCGGGGTGCGGCCGCGGGCGATCGCGTTGGCGTTCCAGCCGGGGAGGCGGAGGCCGCTCTTGTGATCGCCGAAGGTTTCGAGGGTGGGGTCGGTGGGGAGCTGGCCGGAGTTGGTGCCGGTGAAAGTGTAAGCGCGGGATTTGCTCTCGTCGCCGACGACTTCGGAGCGCCAACGGAAACCGGTCTTGAGCGCGAAGGGGAATTCCGTGGGGAGCTTGTAGCGGGCGTTGGCGCGCCATTCGCGCGGCTCGTGGGCGGAGCGGGTGTCGGCGAAATTGAAGCTGTTGGGCCGGTAGCTGGCCGGGTTGCTCCAACTGGGGCCGGCGGTCTGGATGAGGCGCGGGTAGAGGTCGGACGCGGTGCGGTCGAGGCGCCAGCCGATGTTGGTGAGGCGGTTGACGAGCACGCCGCCGTCGCCGCCGCCGCTGTAGATGCGGTCGACGCTGAGGGCCCAAAACGCGTCGAGCTCGAGCGGGCCGAATTTTTGTTCCAACTCGAGCGAGGCGTGACGCTGCCGGTGGAAGAACTGGGACATCTGCGAGGTGATATCAATCGTGGAGGCAGCGGTGGCGCGGACGTCGGTGATGCGCGCGGTGTAGCCGGGGACGATGCCGGAGGTGGCGGAGGGCGCGGTGGTGGCGTTGCCGACAAAGGCGCGGAGGCTGTAGCGGAGGCGGAAGCGCTCCATGGCGTCGTTGTAGATGGTGTTGAGCGAGAGCTTGGTCGTGGGCGTGAGGCGCCAGTCGACCTTGGTGTTCACGCTGGTCTGCTTGCGGTTGTTGTAGTTGTCCTGGGTGTTGTAGTCCCAGAGGTAGGCGGGCGTGCCGGCGGGGTTGTTGCTCTGGTAATCGCGCGTGGTGCTGAAGTAGCCGACGGCCTGCTCGGAGTAGAAAAGATTTACGGCGACGCCGACGTTGCGCTGGCCGCCGAGGAAATCGAAGACCTCCTGGTGGGCGACGTTGAGGAGCGGGTGCGCGCGGTGCGCCTCGCGCATGGGGATCTGCTGCGTGCCAGGCGGGGCCAGGCGCGTGGAGAAATTGTAGGTGGTGCGGCGCTTCTCGCGCATCGCGAGCGGGGAGCGGCTCTTGAGGTTCAACGTGCCGCCGAGGGAATCCATGCCCTTGTCGGGACGGTGGCCCTTGGTGAGTTCGAGTTCGTCAAACATGGAGCCGGTGATCGTGTGCATGCGGGTCTGGCGGCCGGCGCCGCCCTGGCTGCCCATGAGGGCGCCGTCGATGGTGATGGTGTTGAGGCCGGGGCCCATGCCGCGGATGGTCATGGCGTTGATATTGCCCTCGTCGTTGACGTTGCCGGCGACGCCCGGGAGCAGGATGGCGAGCTCGCTGGCGTTCATGTTGGGGAGGGTGCCGAAGGCGTCGATGGCGACGACGTTGGTGACGTTGGGGGCGTTGCGTTGGGCGGTGAGGGAGGCGGCGTTGCCCTCGCGCTCGCCGACGATCTTGAAGGCCTCGAGTTGGTAAACGCCGGTCGTGAGATCGAAGTTGCGGGCGGCGCGCGCGCCGGCGGCGACGGTGACGGGGAACTTCATCGCATCGAGGCCGAGGTAGGTGGCGACGACCTCGTGCGTGCCGGGCGGCACGGCGTCGAACGCGTAGCGGCCGTCGTCGTCGGTGAGCGCGGCGAGGCCGAGGGCGGGGAGCTCGACGCGGGCGCCGCGGAGGAGGTTGCCGCTGGTGGCGTTGCTGACGACGCCGGTGAGGGCGCCGGTGGAGTCGGCGGCGGCGGCGCGCGATGGGAGCGAGAGGGCAACGGTGACGAGGGCGAGGAGTGCGGCGAGGGCGACGCGGACGCGGGCGAGCAGGGAATGGATCATGGGGTCGGGGAACGGACGGATGGCCGGCGACGGGAGAACGGCGAGGGGAGGGGAGGGACAGTCGCCTGCGCCGGCGGCGACGAGGGGAACGTAGGGGGAGAATTTCGTTTCGCCAGAAAAACGTGCGGGGCGGACACGGCCCGAAGCACGGCGGGGCGGTGATCGCGGAAACGCGAACGCGGCCGCGGCGGCGGAAATTTTTCGGAGGAGGGTTAACCGCTAATCTTCGCTAATTTTTCGGAGGCGTGCGGCGCGGAGAAGGTGTGCGTGCTTCGCCTAATCGGCGAGGCGCGGGCGCGGTGGTTCAGGATTGATCCAAGAAGAGCAGTTGAAACGCGGAGGACGCGGAGGACGTGGAGTAGGACGAATTTGGGGAGGTTGAAGAAGGGATTTTCCCGCCGCGTGAGTGGTCTCCGGACAGAAAAAAGGGTGCTTGTTCTCTGCGCGCTCCGCGTCCTCCGCGTTTCAACTACGTGGGTTGGGATTAGCGCGGATTAGCGAAAATGAGCGGTTCAATCCGGTCCGGTCGTCTGAAGCGCGCGGCGGCAAGAGAGCCGCCGTTCCGGGGGCGGGTCAGCCTTGTGTGAATTTTTTCACGTGCTTCGCGATCACGGCCATCGCGCGGTCGGGGTCCTGGACGTTGCGCGGGTAGTAATAGTAGGCGGCCATGTCGGGCTTCAGCGCGAGGACGGCGGGGTAGTTGCGGTCCATCGGCTCGATCATCGAGGCCTGGAGGTTGTGATTTTCCATGAGGAAAAAACTTTTCCGGCCGGGGACCGCACGCGCGGCTTTGATGAAGGACTCGCCCTTGCCGTCGAGGAGGACCTTGCCCTTGCCGCTTTCCTGACCGTCGCCGAGGCCGGACATTTTCGCGTCGTCGGCGAGCGTCCAGGGGCGGCCGTCGCAGCCGTAGTAGTCGAGGTGCGGGACGGCTGCGCCGGCGGCGAGTTCGTCGGCACCGTTGTGCGCCTGCTGGAAGAGAAAGGTGAGTTTGTCGGGCCAGCGTTGTTTCGCGAAGGCGCAGACCTTGCCGAAGAAATCGCGCGTGGCGGCGAGGTGCGCGGTCACGGGCGCATCGGCGCCGAGCGCGTCGATCGCCATTTTGGATTTGTCGACCTGGAAACCTTTCGGCTCGTCGATGATGAAGCCGGCCATCGCGGGGTGCTGCTGGTAGAGTTCGGCGAGGGTGTCGCAGAAAAATTTCAGCGTGTCGGGATGGTGGACACTGCTGATGGCGCCGGAAACGCGGGGGTTGACGGCGGTGGTGCCCCGTTTGTTCACCATCCACGTCTGCGGATTGAGGATGGTGAAGAGGCTCGGGACCTTGGGCGCGCCGGCGGTGAGGCCGGCCCAACGCGAGGGGACGGCGATCATTTTCATGCCGACGCGCGCGGCCTCCGCGGCGATGAGCGCGTGGTTTTCGTAGGCGGCGGTGAGGTCCTG
>JBEANZ010000602.1:0-6410 GCA_041165185.1 Verrucomicrobiota bacterium
CACCGCCGTCCACTCGCCCGCCGCGCTCCGCGTCCATCCGCCGAAAAACCGCGCGCGCCGCTCGTCGTCGACGCTCCGCGTGTCCCGCCGAAAATCCTCCACGAACGAGTAAAGCCCGCGCAGCAGCTTGCCCGCGTTGCGCGTGCGAAACGTCACTAGGTGCCGCCACGCCCCCGCGCGCGGATCGAAAATCCAGCCGGCGTAGGCGGTCTTCGCGTTGGCTGACTCGGCCGCGCCCGCCGCGCCATGAGCCTCCGCGCGCACGAGCACGCGCACCGTGTCGCCCACGGCCCACGGGAAATCCACCATGCACTGCCCGCCCGTCCCCTCGCCGCCGAAGCGCCGGATGCGCACGCCCTCGCCCTCGTGCAACAACTCCACGCGATCCTCCGGCCGCACCGCCTTCGGATCGTCGCCCTTCGTCGGATCCCACACGGAGAAAATCGCCACGCGCCGTCCGTCCGCCACCTCCTGCACGCCAAAATAACCGCCGCTCCACCCCGCCAGCATGAAGTAGCTCCCGAGCGTCGTCCGCTCCACGACGGCCTCGACGTAAAACGCCGCCGCCTCCGGCGCCGTCCATTGCAGGTGCACCGAACGCGCCGCGCGCGCCGGCCCGCCGCCGATGCTCTCCGCCGCGTCGACCCGCGTCGCCGCCGCCGTGAGAAAAGCCCAACCGAGGATCAGCCGCGCGCGTGTTTTCATCGCGCCGATCCGTGGCGCTTCGCGCGGCTCCGCGCAACTCTCGCGCGTGCCGCCCGTCTTCGCGTTCCGTGCACTTCCTCCGCCCCGCCCCCGCGCACCGCGCCCACCGCCTCGCCACGTTAGCCTTCCTCGTCGGCGCGATCCTCCAACCCACCGCGCTGCGCGCCGGTGTCGTCGGCACCAATCCCCCCGCCCTCCCGCTCACCGCCGATCGCATCAACGCCCTCCCCGCCGCCGAGCAGCCCGCGTGGCACCGCTACCTCGCGAAATCCCGCGCCCAGCGCGCCATCGATCAAGCGTTTCTCGCCACCGAGTTGAAGCGCGCCGGCCTGAAGGAGAGCATCGTCCCGCCCGAAGCCCGCGGCGGACGCGCCATGCCGCTCCGCGAGAAACCCGAGTGGTATGCCACCGACGACGCCCGCCGCCGCGCGACCAACCTCGTCACGTTTCAAACCCCCGCCGGCGGCTGGAGCAAAAACTTCAACCCCGCCGACCACCCGCGCGCCCCGGGCGAGGGTTTCTCGCACGACAACACCTCGCGTTTCCTCGCCCCCGGCGACAACGACACCCCCGCCGATCTCCACTGGAGCTACATCGGCACCTTCGACAACGGCGCCACGATCACGCAACTGCGCTTCCTCGCCAAAGTCATCGCCGCCGCCCCGACCGGCGCGGCGGCCGCTACGACCGCGAGCGCCGCGTGGCGCGCGAGCTTCGCGCGCGGCGTCGGCTACGTTCTCAACGCGCAATACCCCAACGGCGGCTTCCCGCAGACCTGGCCCCTCGACGGCGGCTACCACGACGCGATCACGTTCAACGACGACGCCTTCGCCAACATCCTCACGCTCCTCCACGACCTCGCCGCCGGCCGGGACGACTTCGCCTTCGTCGCCGCCGACACGCGCGCCCTCGCCGCCGCCAGCGCCGAACGCGGCATCGCCTGCCTGCTCCTTTGCCAAATCATCGTCGCCGGCCGCCGCACCGGTTGGGGCCAGCAACACGACATGCTCACCCTCGCGCCCACCTCCGCGCGCAACTACGAGATGCCCTCGATCTCCGGCGGCGAAAGCGCGCACCTCGCGATCTTCCTGATGTCGCTCGAAAAACCCTCCGCCGAAATCGTCGCCGCCGTGCACGGCGCGGCCGCGTGGTTTGAGAAAACCAAACTCGTCGACGTCGCCTGGCGCCCCGCGCCCGACGGCAGCGGCCGCACGCTCGTCAAGTCCCCCGGCGCCGCCCCGCTCTGGGCGCGCTACTCCGAAATCGGCACCGACCGCCCCCTCTTCGGCGACCGCGACAAATCGATCCACGACGACGTGAACGAAATCTCGAAAGAGCGCCGCAACGGCTACTCCTGGTTCGGCACGGGCCCGAAACTCGCGCTCGACCACTACGCCAAGTGGGCGAAGACGCACCCGCGATAGACCATTGCCCAGTTGAGCAACCGGGCTCCCGTGAGCGTCGCCCGATCGCCCGACCGTAGGGCCGCCGCTCGCCGGCGCGCCGTCGCGGGTAACACGTGGGTGGTCGGAAGGACGGGCGTTTCAACCAAACGGGCGTTTCCAAATCGACGCGCGTCCGCACGGACGCAGGCGTCGACGCGAGCGTGAGGGCGCGGCGCAAGCGAAACGAAGAGACCCGTGTGCCGCACGACGGCACGGCGACGAGCGCCGGCCCTACGCGATGCGCCCGCCCCCGCCCCACTTCGCCATTGCCCGACACCGGTCGCACCGCACTCTCCCGCGCACCATGAGTTCCTCCCCCGACTCCGCGGCCACCTCCGCCGCCCACCCCGCCTCCGAAAACGACACCCGCGGCATCGGCGGCCACCCGCGCGGCCTGACGACGCTCTTCTTCACCGAGATGTGGGAGCGTTTCTCCTACTACGGCATGAGGGCGCTGCTGATGCTCTTCATGGTGAAGGCCGCCGCCGAGGGCGGACTCGGCTTCGAGACCAAGAAAGCCGCCGCCATCTACGGCACCTACACGATGAGCGTTTACCTGCTCTCGATTCTCGGCGGCTTCATCGCCGACAACTTCATCGGCGCCCGTCGCGCCGTGCTCGTCGGCGGCATCATCATCGCGACCGGTCACTTCACGATGGCGTTCGGCTCGATCCCGACGTTTTACACGGGCCTCGTGCTCATCGCCCTCGGCACGGGCCTGCTCAAACCCAACATCTCCTCGATGGTCGGCAGCCTCTACTCGCCGACCGACGAGCGACGCGACGCGGGTTTCTCGATTTTCTACATGGGCATCAACATCGGCGCGTTCATCTCGCCGCTCGTGACCGGCTACCTCGCGCAAAGCGCCGGCTGGAAAGCCCGCCTCGTCTCATGGGGCATCGATCCCGCGCACAGTTGGCACTGGGGCTTTGGCGCCGCTGGCGTCGGCATGACGCTCGGCCTCATCGTCTACCTCATCAAACGCGAAACGCTCGCCCACGTCGGGGCGAAGCCCGAAAAAGGAGAGAGCTTTCCGCACTGGCCCTTTTACGTCGCTCCCCTCGTCGCGTTGGTCGTTTGGGCCACGGAGCTATCAGGATTCGTTTCACCGTCCACAAGCCTACTCACGTTGGTCCTCATCGGGCTTCTTTTCATTGTTTGGTTTGCCAAAGAAGGGCGATTCATGAGTGCGGGGCTGACAGTCCCTGCTCGTTGGAGAAATCTGTTCTTTGTCGCGATCGGCTCCGTCGCGCTCATCGCCGCCATGAAGCTCAGCGACACCTATCCCGCGATCGTCTACGCGCTCTTCGCCGTGCAGGTCGCCGCGATTCTCTTTTTCGCGTCGCGCCCCGACCCAGACAGCAAACGCATCGCGGCGATCCTGGTATTCTTCTTCGCCGCCGAGATCTTCTGGGCGATCTTCGAGCAGACCGGCTCCTCGATTTCGCTCTTCGCCGACTCCAAGACCAACAACATCGCGTTCGGCTACGCGTTCCCCTCCTCCTGGTGGCAATCGGTGAACGCCATCTGGGTCATCCTGCTCGCGCCGCTCTTCGCCCTGATGTGGACCAGTCTGGGCGCCCGCCAGTTTTCGAGCCCGATGAAATTCGTGATGGGCCTGCTCTTCGTCAGCGTGTCGTTTCTCCTCATGGTTCCCGCCGCCAAACTCACCGCCGCCGGCAGCGTCAGCCCGCTGTGGCTGGTGGGCCTCTTTTTCCTCCAGACCGTCGGCGAAATGTTTCTCAGCCCGGTGGGCCTCTCGACCATGACGAAGCTGGCGCCGAAACGCCTCGTCGGGCTCATGATGGGCATCTGGTTTCTCGCCGCCGCCCTTGGCAACAAACTCGCGGGCGTCCTCGCCGGCCATTTCGAATCCACCAACGCGGACGACCTCGCCAATTTCTTTTTGAAACAAGCGCTGCTGGCCGCCGGCGCCACCCTCGCCCTCCTCGCCTGCGTCCCCTGGGTGAAACGCCTGATGGGCGGCGTGCGCTAAACCGCCCTCGGCTCCTCCCATGCCGATTCGCGCCTGGTTCCCCACCTCGATCTACTGCGAGCCGCTGCAGAAATCCGCCGCGTCCCTCGCCCGCCTCAACGCCGGCCTCGCCGATGAGTGCCGGCGCCTCCGCGACTTTGACGCCGCCGGCCGCCGCTGGTCCGCGAAAAACTATCCCGGCGGCTACACCAGCTACGCCTCGATGAACGAGCTCCACCGCTTCTCGAGCACGTTTGCCGACTTGGAGAAAAAACTCACGCGCCACGTCCGCGTCTTCGCCCGCGCGCTCGACATGGACCTCCGCGGCCGCGCCGTCCGCCTCAGCGACATCTGGGTCAACATCATGCCGCCCGCCGCCGCGCACTCGCTGCACTTGCACCCGCTCTCGTTCATCAGCGGCACCTACTACGTCGCCACGCCCGTCGGCTGCCCCGGCCTGAAATTCGAGGACCCGCGCCTGAGCAAGTTCATGGCCGCCCCGCCGAAGCGCCCGAACGCCCGCCGCGAAAATCTCGCCCACATCACCTACCCCGCCGAGGCCGGCAACGTGATCCTCTTCGAGAGCTGGCTGCGGCACGAAGTCACCGCCAACCGCGTCGACGCCGAGCGCATCAGCGTGAGTTTCAATTTCAACTGGGAGGATTCCGCTCCGCGGAATCGTTAGGTTTTCGCGGCGCGAAAACCCTTCGCCCCCATGCTCGTCATCCGCCGCCTCGTCGATCGCCACCGCGCCTACACGGGGGTTTTCCTCCCGGGCGAACCGCCGAAGATTTTCCCGACCACCGACTACGAGCACGCCCGCATCCTCCAAATCTACAAACAGGACCGCGCCCACGAAGGCGTCTGCAACGACTTCTCCGACTACGCCCTCGGCCGCGACCACCCGCCGCCCGCCCCGTAGGCCGCGAGCTCGCTCGCGCTCCCCGCGCGACGGCCACGCGCCCGGCTGCGAGCGGCGACCGTCGCAGACCGCAAACCCACTCGTTTTCCGCCTTCCTACCGCAGCCGCGCAAACAACCACGCCGCCATCGCCGCCATCGCGGCATTGGGCAGCCACGCGGCCACGGCCGGCTCGACCAGTCCCTTCGTCGCCAGCGATTTCGCGATCTCCGCAAACGCGTAGTAGAGCAGGAACAACCCGATCGACTTCGAGACGCCCACCGCGGGGTTCACCCGCACGCCGCTCACCGCAAACGGGATCGCCATCGCGATCACCAGCAGCGGCACCAACGTGTCCGCGATCAGCCCGAAGTAGCGCACCGCGTAGGGCACCGCCTTCGCGTCGCCCTCGCCCTCGTGGTAGTCGACGATCTCGCGCAGCTCGTGCAGCGACAAATCCACCGGCCGCCGGTCGATGAGCAGCATGAGCGAGGGCCGCTCGGAGAAGTTCGCCCGCACGATTTCCCGAAACGGCGTCGACGCCACCAGCTCGCCGCTCGCCGGCGCAAACTCCAGCTCGCGCCCGTCCTTGAACACCCACGCGCCCCGCCCCGCGTCGAAACACGCCTCGGCCGCGATCAGCCGCGCGGTCTCGCGCCGCCGCGCGTCGAGTTGCGAGACCGACACCCCGTAGCCGCGCCGCGTGAACCGGCTGTAACGGTTGAAAAACCACATCCGCCCCGCGCGCGCGTTGTCAAACGCCACCCCGTAGGCCGCCCCCACGCGATCGTCCGCGAGCGCCTTCGCGGAGTCGTGGCGGAATTGCAGCTCCTCGCGCAGCGCGCGCGAGCGCTCGACGGACCACGGCACGAGCCCCGTGTTGAGCCACCACGCCAGCGCGCAGCACAGCACGCCCACGCACCACACCGGCGCCATCAGCCGCCCAAAACCCACGCCCGCCGCGCGCATCGCCGTGAGCTCGTTGGCGCGATGGAGTTTTCCCAACGCAAACAACAGCGACAGCAACATCGCGATCGGCAGCACGAGCGCGAGGAAGCTCGGAAGCGTGACACCGAGATATTCCCAGAGCACGGCGCCCCGCGCGCCCAGCTCGCGCAGCGCGCGGAAATCGTCGTAGAGCACCTGCACGACGAGCAGCCCGCCCAACGCCGCCAACACCAGCGCGAGGATGTGCAGCCACTCGCGGAGCAGATGGCGGTCGAAGGTGTTCAACGCCCGCGATGAAAACCTCCGCCCCACCCCGCGCAAAGCCGAATCCGGCCCGCGCGACGCAAAAAAACCTGTGGTTGAAACCCACCGCCCCGTCGCCTTGGCTCCCGCGCCCTCCACCTCCGAACCGCCCCCGCCCCTATGTTGCCCGCGCT
>JBEANZ010000603.1:0-5568 GCA_041165185.1 Verrucomicrobiota bacterium
GCGTGCGGTGCGACCGCTTTCGCGGGCGGCGCGTGGCCGGGGGCGACACGTCGCTGCGCTGTCCGTCAAACGCGTTGACCGAGCGGATTTTCTCGCGCAGATCCCAGCCCGCTTACCCGGAACATTCGGCCCTCCGCTGAACCTCCCGCGGACGCCCTGCCGCCTCAACCCCTGATCGTTTTCCCCCATGCAAACCTCGTCGACTACCTCCGTCCTGCTTACTCGCGCGCGCGTCCCGGCGCTCGCGTTTCTGTGCGCTGTTTCCTCGTTCGCTCAATCGGTGGCGCCCACGGGCGCGGCCGCGACCACCCCCGCCTCCACCGCCGCGAAAAAAGACGCCGAAGAAGTCGTCACGCTCTCCCCCTTCACCGTCGTCAACGACGACAAGGGCTACCAGGCCTTCAACACCCTCGCCGGCACGCGCATCAACTCCAAGCTCGAGGACCTCGGCTCCTCCATCACCGTCGTCACGATGCAGCAGATGCAGGACCTCGCGGTCGTGGACATCAACGACGTGTTCCGCTACGAGGCCAGCACCGAGGGCACGGACAACTTCACGCAGTTCACGCCGAACCGCGCCGGCGGCGTCGGCGACAACGTCTCGCAGGATCCCGCGCGCGCCAACCGCATCCGCGGCGTCGGCTCCGCGGGCACCAGCGGCAGCGGCGTCAACCTCGCCTTCGGCAACAACGCCGTGAACTCCAAGATCCCCGTCGATCTCTACAACATCGACGCGCTCGAGATTTCCCGCGGCCCCAACTCCAACCTCTTCGGCCTCGGCGCCAGCGCCGGCACGATCAACCTCGTGCCCTCGCTCGCCAATCTCCGCCGCGCCACCTCCTCCGCCACGCTGCGCTTCGACGATTGGGGCGGCCACCGCGAGAGCCTCAACCTCAACCGCCCGCTCATCTCCGGCAAACTCGCGCTGCGCCTCGCCGTCGTCCACGACGACAAGGGCTTCACCCGCAAGCCCGCCTCCGAGGAAATCAACCGCCTCTACGCGACGCTCACCGCGCAGCCGTTCAAGAATACGACCATCCGCGGCTCGTTCGAGCGCTACGATAACCGCTACCGCCGTCCCAATTCCCTCATGCCGCGCGACACCGCGCAGGAGTGGCGCGCTGGCGGCGGCCCCACGTGGGACCCGATCACGCAGCTCGTCACGATGGCCAACGGCCAGAAGCTCTCCCTCGCCGCCGCGCAGGCCGCCGGCGCCGGCCTCATCAGCGCCACGCAGATCTACGGCCGCCCCATCGCAATCATCGACAACGGTGCCGTGCAGCAGCTCACCACGGCGCGCATCGCCAACCCCATCACCACCGGCACACCGTCGCCCTACACCAACAACAGCGCAGTTAGTTTCCTCGAGACGAGCACGTTCCTGATGCGCAACAAAACGAATCTCTTCCCGCTCTTCTTCCAGCCCGCCGTCCGCGATCGCTCGATCTACGACTGGAAAAAATTCTCCTACACCGCGCCCAACTGGGGCCACGACGACGCGAAGACCTTCTCCACCGAGCTTGAGCAGACGTTTGTTCGCAACGAGCGCCACCACCTCGCCGCGCGCGCCGGTTGGTTCCGGCAGGAGTTTCTCCGCGATTCCCACTTCGGCATCGATGTGACCGACACCGTCGTTTACGTCGACGTGAACGAGAAGCTCCTCGACGGCCGCGCCAACCCCTACTTCAAGCGCCCCTACGTCGAGTCTATCGCCTCGACCTACACGCGCGTCCCCGAGACGAGCGATGTGCAGTCCGCCGATCTCGCGTATCAGTTCACGCCGCCGAAGACGCTCCCGCGCTGGCTCTCGTGGATCGGCCAGCAGCGCGTCGCGCTCCACGGCGAGACCGTGCGGCAGGACACCGTGAACTACCGCACCACGCCGAATTTTTCCGACGACCACGCGTGGACCAACCGCGCCAACCGCAGCGGCGCCGCGCAAATCGTGCAGCGCTACTACGTCGGCGACGCCACCGGCCAGAACTTCGACTACGGCACGCCCGCCATCGACTCGATCAACGGCCGCCAAAACTACAACTGGTTCAACAACCTCACCGGCCAGTGGGTCAACGAGCCCGTGCAAATCGACTCGCTCGCGCTCGTCAACACCACCGCCAACCGCAGCGAGATCCGCACGCTCAACGCCGCCGCGCAAAGCTTCTGGTTCGATGGCCGCCTCGTGACCACCTACGGCTGGCGCCGCGACCGTCGCCGCGAGCGCACCACCGCCGGCGTCGTCGTCGATCCCGCGACCGGCCTTGTCAGCTACGACGCGTTGAAAAACTGGAACCGCTGGACCGACGACCAGAGCGAAACGATCAAAGCCTCGCAGCGCGGCGACACGAAGACCTGGGGCGCTGTGGCGAAGGCCACGCCGTGGCTGAGTTTCCATTTCAACAAATCCAACAGCTTCTTCCCGCAGGTCGTCCGCCAGCAGCTCGACCTCAAGGGCAACATCCCGAATCCCCGCGGCGACGGCAAAGACTACGGCCTCAGCTTCACCGCGCTGCAGGGCAAACTCAGCGTGCGCCTCAACCGCTTCGACGTGACGGAATACGATTCGCGCGGCAGCGAAGTCGGCACGATCGGCAACCGCACGTTCCGCCTCGAGGGCCGCGCCGAGGCCAACGGCCTGCGCGACGCCGAGTCGCTCTATCCCTTCGCGGAAAATGTCGTCCGCCTCCGCCTCGCCAACCAAGGCGTCGCCAATCCGACCGCCGCGCAGCTCCGCCCCGCCGTCGCGAAATTCATGGGCCAGACCGAGGAATGGTTGAACATCTTCCTCGATTCCGGCCTCGCGCAGCCGCAGACCGTCGGCACGACCGACGTCACCTCGAGGGGCTACGAACTCGAGGTCATCTACAACCCCACGCGCAACTGGCGCATCAAGTTCACCGGCGCGCAAGCCGAGGCCTTCGACCAGGCGATCTCCCCCGAGATTTTCAACTACTGGCAGAGTCGCCTCCCGCTCTGGACCACCGTCCGCGCCGACCGCGTGCCCGGCTCCGGCGACGGTCAGGGCGCACTCTGGTGGAGCACCGTCGCGACCAACAACACCACGCCCGAGACCTCCTACACCAACGGCCTCATCTCGCCGTATCTCGTCGGCGTCGCCAACGTCGGCAAGCCCCGCACGCAGGTCCGCAAATACCGCTGGGCCGCCGTCACGAACTACGATTTCACCGAGGGCAAACTGAAGAACTGGAATATCGGCGGCGCCCTGCGCTGGGAAGACAAGGCGAGCATCGGTTTCGGCGGCAAACCGCCCGCGACCAGCGGCAGCTTCACCGGCGCAATCCTCGAACTCGACAAGAACAAACCCTTCTTCGATCGCGCGCGCTACTACGCGGATCTCAGCGCCGGCTACCGCTTCAAGCTCTTCGGCGACAAAGTCCGCGGCAAGGCGCAGCTGAATATCCGTGACGCCTTCGAGAGCGGCCGCCTGCAAAAAGTCGGCCTCAACCCCGACGGCAGCGCCTACGCCCTCCGCATCATCAACCCGCGCCAGTTCATTTTGAGCACGAGCTTCGATCTGTAGTCCATGGCTGAGGCGTCCCGCCTCAGTTCCCCGAGGCGGACGCCTCAATTGATTCCTCAAACCAGCCGCGTCCGCCCACCTGTGCACGGACACCGCCGAGTTTGCACTGCGCCGCGCGATAGCACGCGCGGAAGGCTGACGCCATCTCCGCGAAATTCTCACTTTCGCCAGCGCTGTTGACACAGATTCGGGCGCGGAGAAATTAGCCCCGTGAGCACCCTCGGCCAAATTGAGTCTGCGGTTGCGGAACTGCCGCCACAGGATCAGCAAACCCTGCTGACATGGCTGCAACGCCGCCTTCCCGCCGCGCCGCCACTGCCGCCTTCGCGGGCAGACACTCTGACGGTATTTCGGCAGTTGCAGAAGGAAGTGAACCTGACCGCGGCGCGGGGCACGGCGTGGAAGCAGGCGGTGGCAGATGCGCGGCGGTAGCTTCCGACGCAGGGTCCGCCCGTGATTCATCTCGATACCAGTTTCCTGATCGATGCACTCGTGCCCGGCAGTGGACAGGAAGCACAGCTCGTAAACTGGCTCGCTGCCGGCGAAACCTTGGGGATTAGTGCGGTCGCATGGGGCGAGTTCCTCTGCGGCCCCTTGCCCTCCGCGGCCGAAACCCTCGCGCGGCAACTGCTGCCCAATGTGGAATCGCTTGAACGCTCCGACGCCGAGAAAGCCGCCGAGCTTTTCAACGTGACCGGCCGACGCTCCAAGAGCTACGCCGACTGTTGCATCGCGGCGGTGGCGATCCGCTCCCGCGTGCCGCTCGCCACCGGCAATCGGAGCGATTTCCTGCCGATGATCCCGCACGGCTTGATTCTGGCCTGAAGCGAAGCGGCCCCAATTGACATCAATCCGCCCGCTTCGATTTGGTTCGTATAAGCAACTAGTCCATCGTCGCGAAACTTCGCAACGCGTGGCATAAAGGCGCGTCGCCATTCCGTCTGTCCCATGACCAGTGCGCGCCGAGGCGCTGCTGAACAACCGCGACGCCTTCGAGAGCGGCCGCCTGCAAAAAGTCGGCCTCAACCCCGACGGCAGCGCCTTCGCCCTCCGCATCATCAACCCGCGCCAGTTCATTCTGAGCACGAGCTTCGATCTGTAGTCCGTGACTGAGGCGTCCCGCCTCAGTTCCCCGAGGCGGACGCTTCGTTCACGGCTGCCCTCTGCTCGCACTCTTCCTCGAGCTCGAACTCCCCTCGATGCCGCGTGCCGAAACGTTCACGCCACCATCCCTTGCGCCCAAGGCTGCTACGGTTTTGCACGCGTGGTGCCCAACTCCCTCGCGATTTTCTCCACCGCACTCGGTGGCACGATTAGGCGCCAGCCTTCGTCGCTGCGATGCAACACGAGCTAGCCCGCGCTCCTCGGGGGATTCGGCGGCGCCATCGGAGGAGGGTTGTCGATGTCACCCGTCGATGACGGGGCCGGCGGCACGGGTGAAATCGCGCTCACGTCAGGTTGCTGCAAGAAAACGCACGCGACCGCATCATCCGTTCCGTTTTGCTGGTGCCAGACGAGTTGCGCCTCGCTGAGAGGAATCGATTTCGTGGTAAACGCGGCGATCAGGTGCTCCGCGCTCGGGTAGAGGGCGCGCGAATTCTCCGGCAGTTGCGCGCGGATGGCGTCGGCTTTGGCGCGCACGGCGTCATCCAGTCGAAAGAGATTTTTCAGCGTTGTGAGATCTCCGCCGGCTGCGGCCCAGAGCGTGGTTTCCACGGCCGCCGTGGGCGTGAGCGAACCGCGATTTCTCCAAGCGGAGGGAGGCAGCCATTCACCGACGCTGAGTTCCGTCGCGGGCGGGCGCGGGGTGGGTTGCGCTGGGCTGACCAGTTCGCTGCGGGGCCGGCCGCCTTCGGAGGTTTCGGTCCGTTTTTTCGCGCTCAGAGCGGCCTCATGGCGGAACCTTTCCAATCGTTCGCGTTCCTTGCGGAGCGCCTCCATCTCGCCGCGTTCGTGTCGGCGCAGGTCTATCTCTTCGCGTAGGCTGATGGTGGTCAGCTGTTCGTTCACCCAAAAAGCGGCGAGCGCGG
>JBEANZ010000604.1:0-4798 GCA_041165185.1 Verrucomicrobiota bacterium
CTCATGGCGGCGGTGGTAGGGTCGGAATCTGAAAACAAAACTGCCTCCCAACCGCGAGGGCGAGGAGGCAGTCGAAAGGGTTTTTGTTGAAGAGATTACTTCGCCTTGGCGGGGAGCTTGAGTGTGTCGCCGAGCTTAAGCTTCGACCAATTCACGCCGGGATTGACCGCCTGAAGGTCTGCCAACGTCACGCCATGATCACGCGCAATTTTCGCTCCGCTGGTGTCGCCGGCCTTAACCTTGTATTCGCCCGGACCGGCGACCGCCGGAGCCTTGGGGCCGCCCTTGGTGCTCACGGGGGCGACCGGCTTCTTCGCCGCTTCCTGAATCTTGGTCACGTCCTCGCGGAGCGTGAGGAGCGCAGGGGAAATCTGCTCGTTGATCGCCTTTTGCACGGCGTTTTGGAGGCCGGTGTTCTTGTCGATGGCCTGATTGGCGGTGGCCTGCGCCTGCTCGGCCGTGGCCTTGATGCCGTCAACGAGCACGACCTTGGCATCGTGTTCGGCGACGGTCTGCTTGACCTTGGAAATCTGCACGAAGGCGACGCCACCGAGCACGAGCCCGAGGCCGCCCAAGATCACGCCGAAGATCGGCAGCATGTTGTTATTTTCACGCGAAATTGTGTCCATGATTGAGAAGAGTGAGCGCGGAGGAGAGGGGCGATTTTCTAGCGAAGCAAGCCGAGATTATTCACAGGCGCGCGCCCGCGGCCGAACGAGCGATGCGGGAGCGAAATCCGCCGCGGACGTTGACACGCGAGGAGGCCGTCGCTCCTGTCACGCGGAGTCCGGGGTGTAGCTTAGCCTGGTAGAGCGCCTGGTTTGGGACCAGGAGGTCGTAGGTTCGAATCCTATCGCCCCGACCATTTCGACGGAGTCCCCGATCTAGGGGCGAATCGTCCAGTCTGCGGCGGGGGATTTCCGCGCCGGCCGAGGATCAGCCGTTCACCGCCAACCACGCGGCGATGGACGTGTGGACAAAATAAAACGCCGGATAGCTCGCGACGAACGCCCACCAGAATCCGTGCAACCCCATCGTCACCGCGACCGCCGCGTGAAAAACTGCGCCACCCGCGAGGACGCTCCAAAATCCCGCCGGCGGCAGCACCACGCAGAGCGGAAACAACAACTCCAACGCGATCACGCCCCACGCGCCCGCGCGCATCCATCGCGGGTGCCGGCCCAGCGCGTCGGCCAACGGGGGAAACCGATAGTTTCCGTCCCGCAAAATCTGGATCAGCCGCGTGCCGTCGCGCCAGAGCGGGGATTTCAACTTGTCGTAGCCCGTCAGCACGTAGGCCAGCCCCGCGTGAAACGCGATGAACCCGAGCGCCGCCGCCTGCAGTCGCGCCGACGCCGCCGGCAGGCTGCCCGCCCAGGCGCCGCTCAAGCAAACCAAGGTGAGCGTATCGCAGTTGCCCCGCAGGATCGTGAAGCGGCGGTTGAAATACAGCTGCGCGACGACGAGCGCCGCGAGCAGCGCGCACACCGACGCCGATCCGTAAGGCAGGACGAGGCACGCGAGCGCGACCGCCGCCCGCGCCGCGAGAATGATTGCCGCACCGGGAAACTGATACGCCGCGCGCGCGAACCGAACGAGGGGGTTCGCCGTCGGCGTCGTCGCCCGCGTCCACGCCAGCAGCCCGCCGTCAGGCAACTCGCGCCAGTTCCAGAGCACCTCGAGGGATTGCACCAGCACGCCCGCGCAACAGATCGGGGTCGCGAGGGCCAGTAGCGTTTTGGCGTCAGCGTTCACGGGTCGGCGCGCGGGCGGTGAAAGTCAAAACGGGTTGCACGCCTTCCGAGTAGATCCGGCGGACGACGCGAAACTCGCGCTCGCTCCCCGGCGGCGGCGGGGCTGTGCGCCGCAGGTGCTGTTCGATCACCGCGGTGGGCGCGGTCAACGCGGCGGAGGCCGGGCCCTCGTCCTCCACGAGCGTCTTGATCGTTTTTCCGAGGTGATGGACGGCATCGGCGAAGCGGCGTTCGGGACTCCACAGACCCGACCGCCAGCTCCAGAAAAATCCCATCAGGCCCGTGGTCCACGGCGTGACATTGCCGGCGGCGTCGCGATCGCGAAATTCGATTTCGAAAAATCCCGGCCGCACGGCGGGATCGTCGGAGTTGAAGAGCGCCCAGCGCACCCACGGGTAGCCCCAGTTGAGCCGATTCAGGAAACGGCGCAGCCAGCGAATCCGCAGCGGATAACACGCGCTCGCCACCGCCCAGAGGATGAAAAGGGAGATGAGGACGTTTTCGAGCGCGGCCATCCGGGGAGTGCATGGCGGGCGCCGGCGGAGTTCAACGCCGCAAACGCGTCAGCCGCCGAGCATCGCGGCCACGCGCGAGTGGACGAAGTAGAGCGCCGGGTAACCCGCCATGAACGCCCACCAGAATCCGTGCAGCCCCATCGTGCACGCGATCGTCGCGTGAAACACGATCCCGGACCCGAGGAAAATCCAAAAGCCCGCCGGCGGCAGCGCCACACTGATCGGGAAGAGCAGTTCGAGCGCGATCACGCCCCAACTCGCGGCCTGCGCGGCGCGCGGGTGGCGCTCCAACCAATCGCCCAGCGGACGCAGGCGGTGCAGGCTGTAGAGAAAAGTGACGGTGAGCTGGAGGCCCGAGCGCCAGCGCCGCGAGGCGGCCTTGTCGACACCGCTCGCCCCGTAGGCGATCAGCACGTGCGCCGCGAGAAACGTCAGCGCGGCCTCGCGCAGCGCGGGCGCGGTGCCCGGCAGGCTGCCCGCCAACACGGCCGCGAGCGCCACGAGCACCATCGTGTCCGCCTCGGAGGCGATGACGGCGAAGCGGCGGTTGAAAAATAGCTGCGCAAGGCAAAGAAACCCGATCACCACCAGCGCCGACCCGGAGCCGTCGGCGAAAAAAAGGCCGGCCGCCGCGAGCAGCGCGCGGCCGGTGAGCAGGTAAACGCAGCCCGGAAATTGCCCGAGCCAGCGCCCAAGCACGGCGAGCGGGTTGGCGGTGGGCACGACGGATGCGGCCCAACCGAGGATGCCGTCGTCGCGCAATTCGCGCCGGCACCAGAGCAGCTCCGCGGATTGGATCAACACGCCCACGCAAGTGAGCCGCCGCACGAGGCCGAGCAGGAATTCCGGATCAACGGCGGGGCTCATCGGGAGCGTCGTCAAACACGCGAAGCGTTTCCACGGCGGGATCGTCGAAGCGCGGACGCACGACGAGGCGGAATTCGCGGCGCGTGCCCGCCGTCGGCGGAAAGCGCCGGCGCAGAAATTCGGCGAGCGCGCGCGCCGGCGGCCGGGGCGACTCGTCGGCGGCGAGCGGGCACGCAGGCGCAGGCGCGGCGGCCAGTTCGCGTATCAAGAAATAAACCCGCTTGGCCAGCCGGCGCTCCGGCATCCACAGCCCCGCATGCCACGCCCACCGCGCCTCGTCCACGATGGTCCACGGCGGCGGGGGCTCGCCGGCGCGGCAGTCGCGGTAGTGCAGCTCGGGCACGCCGGCGTGCGCCACGCGGTCGTCGGTGCTGAACAACCGCCACGTCGCGCACATGCGGAAGGCGCGGTTCCAGCGCTCGGCCACGCGGGCGCGGGCGTTGCCGAATCCGTAGCCGAGGCTCGCGAGCGTCCAGAGCGCCAGGCCGGCGATCACGACGATTTCCAGAGGACCCATGACGAGGAGGGCAGGGGGCGAGCGGGGCGGGTTACGCTTCGAGGCGGAGGACGCCGACGTTGGCCAGCAACCGGCACAGCCGCAGCGCGATCTCGGGCTCGAGCGTCTCGAGTTCCGCGGAGCAAAACGTGCCGCGCGCCGCCATCGCGCGGATCGTTGCGCCGATTTCCGCGCGCAACCGCAGCGGGCGGCGACGGTAGGCGAGGTTGAGTTCGAGGTCATCCGGGCTGCGCGTGACGTCGGCCGCGCGCCACGAGAAACGCGTCGCCGCGTCGAGGCGCGCGCGGGCGGTCAGCTCCGCCGCGGCGAGCTGCACCTCGAGTTGGTGGAACTCGCGATAGTAGTCGGCGGGCGGCGCGACGGCGGCCTGCACGCGCGCCAAACCCCGCGCGATTTCCGCGGCGTAGTCGCCGTCGGCGGGACACGTGGCGTTGAGCGTCGGCTCAGTGCGCTCCGCGCGCGCCAACGCCTCGCGAATCATCTGGCCCCACGTCAGCGGGTGAAAGCTAGTCGTGAAATGGATCGAGGGCTCGGCGGCCTTGTTGCGCACCTCGTGCCACGTGCCTTTCGGCACGTAGAGCCAGCCGCCCGGCTGGAGCGTCACGACGGTCGGGGCGCCGGTTGGCCGGCTGCCGCCGGTGGACGCGGCGTAAATTTCCCAGGTTTTCGTGCCCTGGATTTGGAGCACGAGCACATCGTGATCGTCGAAGTGGGCGCCGAGGCCCTGGCCCTCGCCGGGGGTCACGTAGAGGTTTACCTGCACGGGACAGCGCGCAAACGCCTCGAGCCGGCGTGTGAGGGCGAGCGTGGGGTTCGAGTAATCCTCGAGCCTGCGCAACGTGATCGATACGCCGGACGCCCAGAGGCGTTGCAGGACGTCCGCGCGCGGATTGCCGGCGGGATCGAGATACGTTTCACGGGGCACCTGTTTGCCGCGCGTAAAGAGCCGGAAGCCCTCGTCCTGCGCGAGGCGCGTAAACTGGATTTGCGCGTCGAGCTCCCAGCGCGACCACTGCGACGCGAAGCGCGCGGGCTGCGCGGCGGCGGCGTGGCCGGCGAATTGCCTTGTGCGGTAGGAGACCGCGAACTTTTCCCATTCGGTGGATCCGATGAACGATGATAATTCCATGAGTGCGCCCGCGAGC
>JBEANZ010000605.1:0-5041 GCA_041165185.1 Verrucomicrobiota bacterium
TTTCAACAGCGGCCCGAGCCCGAGCCGCGCGCGCGCCTCGGTGTGATCGGGGACGAGGCGGACGGTGGCGGTGTAGTGGACCTTCGCGCCGGGGGCGTCGCCGAGGATCGTGAGGGTCTCGCCGAGGAAAAAGTGCGCCTCGGCCGAGCGGGGCTGGAGGCGGATCGCGGCCTCGAACTGGGGGCGGGCGTCGGCGGGATTTTCGCGCGCGAGGAGGACGCGGCCGAGGTTGAAGCGCGCGCTGTAGTTGGAGTCGCGGAGCTTCACGGCGACCTCGAGGTGGGCCTGCGCCTCGGGCAGGCGGCCGGCGGCGACGAGGGCGTTGGCGAGGTAGTTGTGCGGGATGGGATCGTCGGGGGCGAGGTCGACGGCGCGTTCGCAGGCCGCGATCGCCTCGGGGATGCGGCCGGCGCGGTAGAGGGCGAGGCCGAGCATGAGTTGGCCGGTCGGATATTTCGGATCGAGGCGGACGGCGATTTTCAGGTAACCGATCCCGGCGTCGGTCCGGCCCATCTGCGCGAGCGTGGTGCCGAGGCCGGCGTAGCTGATCGGGAGGGTGGGCTCGAGTTCGATGGAGGCCTGGAACCGGCGGATCGCCTCGGTGGTGCGGCCGGCGGAGCCGAGCACCTGACCGAGGTTGTGATGCGCGAGCGCGTAATCGGGGCGCACGCGAATCGCCTCGAGCAGGTGGGCGGCGGCCTCGGCGGCCTGGCCTTGCGCGTAGTAAATATTGGCGGCCTGGACGTGGGCGACGGCGTTGTCGGGGCGCTTGGCGAGGGCGTCTTTCCAGAGGCCGAGCGGGGTGGCGTAGTCGGTGTTGCGCACGACGGTGAGCGCGCCGGCCGCGACCGCGAGCGCGGCGACGAGCGGCCAGGCGCGCGCGCCGAACCGGCGGTGCAACGCGAGCACGACGAGCACGAGGAGCGGCGCGAGCGCGAGATACATGCGATGCTCGACGATCATCTGCGTGGTGCCCGGGATGAGCGAGGTGGGCGCGAGGATCGCGAGCGCCATGAGGCCGAAGAAACCGCGCGCGGGCCGGCGCACGGCGTCGACGAGCAGCCAGCCGACGAGCGGCAAAATGAAAAACGCCCACGGTTGCGCGGCAGCGGCGCCGCGGACCCAGTGGGTGTCGTAGTCGAAGACGAGCGGGTGCGGCCAGAGGGAGAGTTGCAGGTAGCGGGCGAGGGCCTCGGGTTGGGTGAGCCACCATTTCCAGAAACCGGTGGCGACGCCCAGGCCGACGGCGCCGTTGCGGTTGCCGCCGGCGCCGAGCACGAGCGCGGCGAGCAGCAGCCACGTGGCCGCGAGGGCGAGATAGTAGCCGCGCCGCCGCGTCCACGCCTCGCGCAACGTCCCCGCGACAAACGCCCGATCAAAGAGCAGCACGACGATCGGCGCGGAGGCCATGACTTCCTTGCTCGCCATGCCGAGCAGGCACGCGCCCACGGAAAGCGTTTGCCAGAGTTCGGCGCGCGTCTCGTCGAGACTGCGGACGAACGCGTAAAGCGTCAGCAGATAGAACAGCCCCATCAGCGACTCCGCGCGTTGCACGATGTAGGTGACCGATTCGGTTTGCAGCGGGTGGAGTGTCCAGAGCGCGGCCGCGCCGAGCGCGAGGGGCAACGCGACGGGGGCGAAGTGTTCGCTCCAGCGCGGCAACAGCAGCGCGCGCCGCACGAGGCCGAACAACGCGAGGCCGGCGAGCGCGTGGAGGAGGATGTTGGCGACGTGGTAGCCGACGACGTTGAGGCCGCCGAGGCGGTGGTTGAGCGCGAGGGAGAGGTTGAGCAGCGGCCGGCCCTCGGGGGTGGTGCCGGGCGGGGCGCGCATCGCATCGAGGAGCGGCGAGAGCTGGCGGATAGTGCGGTTTTCGACGATGGCGGCGTTGTCGTCGTAGAGAAACGGGACGAAGAGGCTGTTGAGGTAAACGGCCACCGTCGCGAGCACGAGCAACGCGCCCGCGAGCCGAATCTGCCGGGGCGTCACGGCCGCGGCGGCGGTGCCGGGGGCGAAAAAGGTGGGCAGGGAAAACTTCAAGGACGGCGACGATGGGTGAAAAAACGGGCGCGCCAAGTCATTCCCCAACGCGAGGCGGTGCGGCGACTACGGCGCGGCGTGGGGACGTGGACGTGCGGCGTCGGCTCACTGGCGGCTCGCCGCTACCATGAACTGAGATTTCCGCGTCCGCGCGCTCGGTGGCCGGCGTTTTCTGCGCGGCTACTTGAGCTCGGTGAGCGGCACCGGATCCATGTCGGAGAAGCTCTGGTTGTCGCCGCCCATTGCCCAGACGAAGCGATACGCACCGGTGCCTGCGCCGCAGTGGATCGACCAGGAGGGCGAGAGCACGGCCTCGCGGTCGCGCACGATTAGGTGCCGCGTGGCGCTCGGCGGGCCCATGAGGTGGACGACGATGTCGTCCGCGAGATCGAAGTAGAGGTAGATTTCGCTGCGGCGGGAGTGGTGGTGCGGGGGCAGGGTGTTCCACACGCTGCCGGGCTCAAACTCGGTGAACCCCATCACGAGCTGGCAGCTCTTCACGCCGTCGGGGTGGATGAGCTTGTTGATGCGGCGGCGGTTGGCCTTCGCCGGAACGCCGATGGGATCGGTGCGCACGTCGGCGCGGCGGACGAGGGCGGTGGGGTGCTTCGCGTGCGCGGGCGTGCTGATGAAAAAATACTGGGCCGGGGGCGCGGCGACGACGATGAAGGCGGCGGGTTCGAAGGACACGTCCGTCTCGCCGAGCCCGATGTAGAGGCAGTCGAGCGTGCCGAGGGCGTGCCGGGTCGCGCCGACGCGCACGGTGCCGGGCGAACCGAGGTTGAGGATGCCGATTTCGCGGCGTTCGAGGAAGGACGCGGTGCCGGTCTCGCGGAACGAAGGGAGCGCGATGGGGGCGGTGGTCGGGCACGCGGCGCCGACGATCATGCGGTCGAGGTCGGTGTAGTGCGCGGTGATTTCGCCGGGGCGGAAGAGGCCCGAGATCAGGAAACGCGCGCGCAGGGCGTCGGTGGAGAGCGTGTTGGTTTCCTCGGGGGAAGGGGAGTAGTGGAGTTGCATGGGCGGAAATGGGGAGATCGAGCGTCGAGGGTCGAGGGTAGATCGGCGATCATCGAACATCTGTCATCTTACGTCGGTCCTCAAACGTCTCGGAATTTTGGGCCGGGCGTCCGGCGGCGCGGAGAGGGTCCGCGATTACGCCGGATCGGTCGGGCTTCCGGCGCGGCGGGCGCGGGCGAAGCTGCGTTGGCCGTCGGCGAAAAATTCGAGGAAGCGCCGCGCCTCGGGCGCGGTGAACTTGCCGCTGGCGAGCACGGCCGCCGCGACGGCGCGGATGTTGCCCGGCGTGAAATACACCTCGTGAAACGCGGCCTTCAGCTCGGCCATCGTCGCGCGCGGGAGGCCGCGGCGCTTGAGGCCGACGAGGTTGAGCCCGATCACGGCGTCGCGCTCGGCGACCATCGTGTAGTGCGGCACGTCGCGCGTGATCGACGCATGGCCGGCGACCATCACGCCCTCGCCGATGCGGCAGAACTGGTGCACGGCGGCGCCGCCGCCGAGAAACGTGCGGTCGCCCACGCTCACGTGGCCGGCGAGGAGCGCGGCGTTGGCGAAGACGACGTCGTTGCCCACCGCGCAATCATGCGCGACGTGGCTCGCGGACATGAGGAAACAATTCTCGCCTACCGTCGTGAACTTGCCCGCGTGGATCGAGCGGTTGATGGTGGCGTGTTCGCGGATGACGGTGCCGGCGCCAACGCGCACTCCCGTCGCGAGCGCGGGATCGAATTTCAGGTATTGCGGATCGCCGCCGACTACGGCGAAGGGATGCACGGCGACGCGTTCGCCGAGCACGCAGTGTTTCGTGACGATTGCGTAGGCGTGGATCACGCAGCCGGCGCCGAGCTGCGCGCCGGGCTCGACGAGGGCGGTGGGGTGGATGGTGGTCATCGCGAAAGGCTCGGCCGATCAAATCGCGGCCGACCAAATCCCAAACGCCAAAAGTCCAAACGCCAAAAAAAATCCAAGGACGGGAAAGGGGAGAAGGCAGGCGGCGGGCGCATGTTGGCGGGAATTTCTGTGCGTGGGATTTCTTTGGCGTTTGGAGTTTTGGGATTTGGGATTTCCGGCGCGCCACTACGCGCGTCCCTTGCGCGCCGCCGCGTCCCGCGCGCTGGGGAGTTCGAGCTGCGTGTCTTTGAGCAGGTCGTAGTTTTTCAGGATGCGCATCACCTGGAGCGTGTCGCTCTTCGTGTAGTTTTGGTTGGTCTCAATCTTGTCGAGGATGTCGAGGAGCATCGCGCGGAAGGAGATGATGGCGTTGACGCCGCGCGCCTTCAGCAGCTCGACGCTTTGCGAGCGAAACGGCTCGGCGGTCGGCAGGCTGGGCAACACGAGGATTTTCGTGAGCGCGCCGGCGGGCTCGTCGGGGGCGTCGGCTGGGAAGAGCCGCGCGGCCTCCTTGAGGACGTTTTGCTCGAGGAAATTGAAAATCTCCGGGCTGCTCTTGAGCATCGTCGGCGTAAACACGCCCGTGTGCCAGCCCTTCACCGCGACGATGGCCTTTTGCACAAACGGGAGCTCATTGGAGAACAGGAAAAAATCCGGCGCGCGCGAGCCGCGCTGCCAGGAGGGGTTGAGCACCACCAAATCGATTTCCTCTTCGCCGGTCTTGCGGCGCGCCGACACCTGATACTTGCGGGCCTGACGCACGAAAAAACCGTTCTGCTCGAAATACTCGCGGACAATACCTTCGTCGATGGCGGACATGGAGGAATTTATGATCTACGATTGATGATTTGCGATTTCGCCTCCGCCGACAACCCGGCCCTATGCTCATCCCAAATCAGAAATCTTAAATCATAAATCATAAATCATAAATTCACCCCACCGCCCCCACTTCCCGGAAGCTCGCCTCCGCCAGCGCCGGATCGATCCCGCCCTGCGTCGCCGCCTCGCCCAGACTTTTCAGCACCACAAACCGCAGCCCGCCCGCGCGCACCTTTTTGTCCCGCGCCATCGCCTCGCGCAATTCCCCCAC
>JBEANZ010000606.1:0-5951 GCA_041165185.1 Verrucomicrobiota bacterium
CCCGCCGGAGCTCGTTTGCGCGCCGACTCGGCGGGCAGGGACGCCCGCCGCTACTGCGATCGGCCGCGCCTTTTTTGTAACTTCCCGCAGCGCGCCGGGTTTTTGGGCCAACATCCAATCGACCCAATGAAAACCCTCCTCCTCGCCTCCCTCGCCGCACCCGCGGCGTTCGTCGCCCTCCCGATCAATTTCACCACGCTGGTCTCGGCGCTCTTCGCCACCGGGCTCACCGCGATGCTCTTCGCCGATTACGGCCGCCGCTCCCGACCGCTCCTCGCCACCACCGCCACCGCCCCGATCAATGCGCTGGCGTCGCAGCGGTCGGAGCGACTCGGACTTGCCGCCTGATCCGCGCGGTCCGCCTTCATAACCGGCCCCGGTGCCCACGCGCCGGGGCCGTAAATTTTTTTGCGCTGGCAAGCGCGCCGCGTTTGCCGCCAGCGTGCGCGCCACCCACCCGCCGCCATGTCGAATCCCCTGCGCCGTTGCCTCGCCACGTTGTTAATCATTGCCGCCTCCGCCGGCGTGCTCCGCGCCGCCGAGGCCCGACCCGCCGACGGCCGCTTCCTCTATGTCGCCACGCCCGGGGTGCGCGACTACCTCGAATACGGCGGCCATGGCATCATCGTCTTCGACATTGATCACGGCCACAAATTCGTGCGTCGCATCAAGTCCGCTGGCACCGACGACAAAGGCAGACCCCTCAACGTCAAAGGCATCGCCGCCAGCGCCGCCACGCAGCGCCTTTACGTCACCACGATCAAGACGCTCCAGAGCTTCGATCTGCTGACGGACAAATTGCTCTGGGAAAAATCCTACGAAGGCGGCTGCGACCGCCTCTCGCTCTCGCCCGACGGAAAAGTGATCTACCTCCCGTCTCTCGAAAAAGATCACTGGCATGTCGTCGACGCGCTCACCGGCGCCGTCATCACCAAAATCATCCCCGGCTCCGGCGCGCACAACACCATCGTCGGCCCCGACGGCCGCGAGGCCTACCTCGCCGGGCTCAAGGCCCCGCTTCTCACGGTCGCCGACGTCGCCACGCACACCGCCGCGCGCACCATCGGGCCGTTCACCAATTTCATCCGCCCCTTCACGATCAACGGCGCGCAGACCAAGGTCTTCGTCAACGTCAACGGCCTCCTCGGCTACGAGATCGGCGATCTGAAAACGGGAAAGATGCTCCGCCGCGTCGAGGTCGTCGGCTTCCAGTCCGGCGGCGTGAAACGCCACGGCTGCCCGAGCCACGGCATCGCGCTCTCGCTCGACGAAAAGGAAGTCTGGCTCTGCGACGCCCACAACCGCCGCCTCCACCTCTTCAGCAACGACGACGGCCCGCCCCGCCAGCTCGCCTCGCTCGAGATGCGCGACGAGCCGGGTTGGATCACGTTCTCGATCGACGGCAAACTCGTCTATCCCTCGACCGGCGAAGTCATCGATCAACGCACGCGGAAAACGATCACGTTTCTGAAAGACGAGCACGGCCTCGACGTGCAGAGCGAGAAGCTGCTCGAGATCGATTTCGCCGCCGGCCGCGCCGTGCGCGCCGGCAACCAGTTCGCCATCGGCGGGGTGAAGTAGTCCGTGGCCGAGGCGTCCCGCCTCGTTTGCTCAAGGCCCGCGGTCACCCGCAAAACAAAAGCCGCTCCTGCGGCCGCCGCTTCAGACCGGCGCGATTTTCCAGCCCGCGATTTTGCCGTCCTCGACCGTCAGCCAGGCGAAGCTCGCCCCGCCGAGGCGCGGGCCGGTGACGGCGCCGGGATTCAGCCAGCGCACGCCGGCGGCGTCGCGATCGTCACGCGCGATGTGCGTGTGCCCGTGCAGGACCGCGTGCGCGCCGGCGGGCGCGCGCGCCGGCGGGATGTGCGTGAGATAAAACCGCACGCCCGCCCGCTCCAGCTCCAGCGCCACCGGCCAACCTGGTTCGGAGTCGCAGTTGCCGAGGATCACGCGCACCGGCGGCCCGAGGGTCTCCAGCGTGCGCAGCACCGCCGGATCGCACACGTCGCCGAGGTGCCAGATTTCATCCGCCGCCGCGAGCTGCGGGCCGAGCGACGCGGGAAACTTGTCGTGCGTATCGGAGAGGACGGCGATGCGCATGGCGGCGGCCGTCCGCTTACTTGCCCGCCGCGTAATCCGCGAACCGCTCCGCGACGCGCGCGGTTTTCTCGTCGCCCATGTGAAAATAAAACCGCCAGCGAAACGTCACGCTGCCGCCTGCCGGCACGGTGAGGTCGCCGGCGTTCGGGTTGCTCTTCAGGTTTTCAAAATCGTGCTGGCCGAACGGGTTCGCCGCGAACAGCCCGTAGTCGCGCACGTGCCACCACGTCGGGTGGCGCGGGTTTTTCGGCGAGTCGAACATCGCCACGCCATACGTCTTGCCGTCCTTCACGCCGTGGTAGTCGACCCACGCGGATTTTTTTCCCCACGCGGGCGTGTTGGTCACGCCGGCGTCGTTGATGATCGTGCCGGTCGGCGCGGTGGCGTTGCCCTTGAGCTTGTGCGGCGCGGTCATCCACTGCGCAACGCGCATGGCCATCGAGCCCTCCTTGGTGTCGCCGAACACGAGCGGCTTGTCCGCCGGCGCCTTCACGGTGACCTCGTAGTCGAGCAGGCGTCCGTCGGGGATCGCGCGCATCGTGACGGTGGTGTCGTCGGTGCAAATCACGCCGCCGTCGGGCGCGAGCCAGCGGTTGCGCGCGGCGACGATCGCGGCGTCGCCCTTCGTGGTCGCGGTCACGCCGTCGCTCACGATTTTGCCGTTCTTCGCGCCGTCGGCCCAGAAGTCCACGCCGCCGACCGCGCCGTGTGTGAACCACAGCGAGCGATGGTGCGGATGGTCGGTTTCCTCGCCGGGCGTGTCCGTCTTCATCGGGTAGTCGCGGTTGAGCTGCGTGCCGTCGGCGGCGAGCACGGGATAAAAGTAGGGCCGTTGCGCGCCCGTGAAAAAATACTCGGTGAACAGTTTCCCGCCGAGCTCCACGCGCACGCGGTCGGCGAGTTTGGTGACTTTCGGCGCCGGCTCGGCCGCGCGCAACGTGGGCGCGAGCGCGAGGGCGAGTAGCGAAAAATTGAGCAACACGAGCGGGGCGAGCAGGCGGGTTTTCACGCGGGCGATGACGAGCGCGGCGGGCGCGGAGTTCAATGGCAATCCAGTCGTGGACGAGGCGTCCCGCCTCGTGTCCGAGCCGCACGCGCAAACCACATCCGCCGCCGCCGGCACTGCCTCCGTCGCCGCGAGCACCATCCTCGAACCACCCGAGCCGCGAGGCGGGACGCCTCGTCCACGACTCGCGCCCGTGCACCGCACACCATGCTCCGCGCGCCCGTGCGCTTGCGTTGCCCGCGCGGCGCGCCTCACAGTCGCGGCCCGTCTCGCCCCGAACCCCGCCGCTCCTCGCCGCTCACGGTCGCCCTCGCTTTTCCCCCATGCACCTCCGCTCCTCGTCCGCCCGCGCACTCACCGCGTTTTCATTCCGCCCGCTCCTCGCCGCGTCGGCCGCCTGCGCCACGCTCCTCGTTCTCACCGCATACTCCGCGCCCGCCACCCGCGCCGCCGACGTCGCGACCTACCAAAAACTCTCGCTCGACGACAAATTTTTCGCCGAGGGCGCGACGTTCGGCGACCTCAACAACGACGGCCACCCCGACGCCATCGCCGGCCCCTACTGGTGGGAGGGCCCGGCCTTCACAGTGCGCCACGAATTCTACCCCGCGTCGCCCTACGACCCGCTGCGCTACTCGGAAAATTTTTTCACGTTCACCCACGACTTCAACGCCGACGGTTGGCTCGACATCCTCGTGCTCGGCTTCCCCGGCGTCGACGCCTCGTGGTATGAAAACCCCGGCAAGAAAGGCGGCGCGTGGCGGCGGCACGTCGTGTTTCTCCCCGTCGACAACGAGTCGCCCACCTTCGCGAAACTCTTCCCCGCCGCCCCGCCCGTCCTCGTCTGCATGAGCGGCGGCCGCCTCGGCTACGCGACCTGGGACCCGAAGGCGCCCACCGCGCCGTGGACGTTTCACGCCGCCACGCCGCCGCAAAACTGGCAGCGCTTCACGCACGGCCTCGGCCTCGGCGACCTCAACGGCGACGGCCGCCTCGACCTCCTCGACAAAGACGGCTGGTGGGAACAACCCGCCGCGCTCGCCGGCGATCCCGTGTGGACGCGCCACAAGTTTCCCTTCGCCCCGAAAGGCGCCGCGCAGATGCACGTCCTCGACGTCAACGGCGACGGCCTCCCCGACGTGATCACCGCCAAGCACGCGCACGGCTACGGCCTCTCGTGGTTCGAGCAGAAGCGCGACGCCGCCGGCGCGATCACGTTTGTCGAGCACGTCATCCTTTCCGAAAAACCCGACGAGAAAATCGCCGGCGTGCAATTCGCCCAGCTCCACGCCGTCGCGCTCGCCGATTTCGACGGCGACGGCCTCCCCGACATCCTCACCGGCAAACGCTGGTGGGCGCACGGCCCGACCGGCGACGCCGACCCGGCGGGCGCGCCCGTGGTGTATGCCTTTCTCCTGCGCCGCGGCCCGAACGGCACCGCGACGTTTGAACCGCGCCTGCTCGACGCGACGACCGGCATCGGCACCCAAGTCTTCGCCGCCGACGTGAACGCCGACGGCCGCCCCGACATCATCGTCGGCAACAAACGCGGCACCGCCGTGCTCCTCTCGCAGCCGACGGCGAGCGGGAAAAAGTAGACGGGTCCGCCGCGCCCGCCGTGTGCGCCCGCAGTGCGCACACGGCCTCCTCCCGAACGGAACGCCTACCGCCAATCGAAAACCGTCAAGCCAGGCACGCGCGCAAAATGCGCATCGCGCGTCGCCAGCGGCAAACCGTGCTCCAGCGCGACGGCTGCGATCCATAGATCGTTTTCGGGAATCGGCGTGCCCGCCGCTTTCAAAATCACCTTGATCCGCCCGTATTCGGCTGCTGTGCGCGCCGTCGGCAAAAGCAGCGTCGCGCTTTGCATGAACACCCGCATCGCTTCGTGCTGGCGCTGCGGTGGCGTGGCCAGATTCGCGCCATATTCGAGTTCGCCCAGCGCCACGAGCGGCACCAGCAGCTCCTCCGCGCTACGCAGCTGCTCCCTCACGCCGGAAACACGGCGCAGCACCGCCACGACGACCGAGGTGTCGAGCACGACTCTACCAGTCGCGGGCATCAATTTTTTCGCAGCCTTCGTTGATGACGCGCTCGAGTTCCGCGCCCTCCGCGTCGGTCAAGATTCCCGCGCTGCGCTCCAACGCCGCCAACCGCTCGGCGCGGGTGACCTCCGTGAGCCGATGAACAAATCCCGCCGCCTCTGCCAATTTCGGCGGCGGTAGTTTCCTCAGGTCCTCGACGATGAGTTCCAGCGTGCTCATGCCAGCGAAGCTGCGCGCCAGGGCCCCGCTCGGCAAGCCCGGCTTCCGGGTGGAAAGCGCCCACGGCGCGACCCACCACGCCCCGATGCGCATCGCCTTCACCCGCGTCCTCGAACCCGATCTGCGGAGACTTACGGCTCACGCCATCGCCGGCTTTGGGCAAGAAAGTGAGTCGCTGACCGCCGTATCAGTCGGCGAGCAAACACGCGCCACAGGGCTTCGTCGGCGGGCCTCGACATCCTTACTCGCTCGCCGTCTCATCCGCAGGCTTGCTCAACCCTCACCAGGATGTCCGACCCCACCGCACTTGCCCAAGAGTCTCCGCTGCCGGAGCCAGCTCCTAAGCCACCCGCTGAACCAGCGGTCTTGTGCCGTATCCTTCGCGGCATCGCCTACCGAATCTCCACCCACTTTACCGCCCACCGCCAGCGGTCGGGTTGGGCGTTTTTCTGGCGCATCACCTTCGAGGGTCTGATTGTGGCGGTCGTCATCGCGGTCACCGCCGACGCCCTGTTCGCCATCGAGGATGATCATGCGCTGGACGATCTGTCTGCCAAGGAACTCATTTTCTGGGTCTGTCT
>JBEANZ010000607.1:0-28856 GCA_041165185.1 Verrucomicrobiota bacterium
ACAAGACGGCCCGTTCTTCCGGGAGTGGCCGCGCGGACGGTGAGGTCGGCGGCGGGGCGGACGGTGCGCCTTGGGACGGTGTCATGGCCTAACGTTGGAAAGTTTTTCCGCGGTTGTCCCACCAAATCGGTCTGCACCCCGCCCAGTCAATCACTTAGCCCACTCGGAGAATTGGCGGTGCCCGCCGCTTGACATCGCCGTCATCCGTAACCCCTGTGGTTACACTAAACCATGACCGGCAACACCCGCTTCGCCGCCAGCGTCCACATCCTCGCCTACCTCGCCCACCGGCGCGGCGCGGCCGTCGCCTCCTCCGAAATCGCGGCGAGCGTCGACACCCACGCCGTCGTCGTCCGCCGGCTCCTCGCCGCCCTCGTTCAGGCGCGCCTCGTGACCGCGACCAAGGGCGCCGCCGGCGGCTTCGCCCTCGCGCGCCCCGCGTCGAAAATCTCCCTCCGCGATCTCTACCGCGCCGTCGAGCCCCGCGCCCACCGCGGCCTCGATCACTTCGTGCCCAACCCGAAATGCCCCGTCGGCGCCAAGATCGGCGCCGTGCTCCAGACGGTCTTCGGCCGCGCGCGCGCCAGCCTCGAGGCCGAGCTCGCCCGCGTCTCGCTCGCCGCCATCCACCGCCGCCTCCGCCCCCTCTGCACCGGCCGGAAGTAAGCGGCTCCCCGCAAACTGTAACCACGATGGTTTCTTATTCCACCGCCGCCCGCCCGCCGTCGCTCCGTCTCGTCGCCGTGACGCTCCGCCTCGCCGACCTCGCGCGCGGGATCGCGTTCTACGCCGACCAGCTCGGATTCGCCGTCAACGCCCGCGACCCCGCCCGTGCCGAACTCGCCGTCGCGCCCGGCTCGCCCACGCTCCTCACGCTCCTCACGCTCGTCGCCGACGCGGCCGCGCCGCCGGCGCCGCCCGACGCGGCGGGGCTGTTTCACGCGGCGCTGCTGCTGCCCTCGCGCGCGGCCCTCGGCGCGTGGCTGCGTGGCGCCGCCGACCGCGGCACCGCCTTCGACGGCTTCTCCGACCACGGTGTCAGCGAAGCGATCTACCTCTCCGATCCGGAGGGTAACGGCCTCGAATTCTACGCCGACCGCCCACCCGCTGCGTGGCCGCGCGCACCCGACGGCGGCCTCGCCATGACGACCGGTGCGCTCGACATCCCCGCGCTCCTCGCCGCCGCCGCGTCCGCTTCCGACAACGCGGCTCCGCTCGCCGGCGCGCACTGGGGCCACCTCCACCTCCGCGTCACCGATCTCGCACGCAGCGAAAAATTCTACGCCGACACCCTCGGCGTCGCCCTCACGCAGGGCAGTTATCCGGGCGCACGTTTCCTCGCGGCCGACGGCTACCACCACCACGTCGCCGTCAACACCTGGGGCCGCCCGCGCCGCCCGCAACCGCCCGGCGCGCGCGGCCTCGCCGAGGCGACGTTCGCCGTCGCCGGCCACGCCGCGGAGAAATCCCTCCGCGATCCCGACGGCCTCGCACTGCGCCTCGCCCCCGGCGCGTAGCCGCACGCCGCCGCTGCGCAGCCGCACGCGCGCGCGTGTGGCGTGTGGCGCGCGGCGGTGATTTTTCCTTCACGCTTGGCTTGCCGCGCGCCCGCGATCAGCCTCCGCGCGTTTCCCCTCCGCGCGCATGAATTCTGACGTCCTCTGGCTGGTCCGCCTTGGCATTGACCAATCGCTCTTCACCCGCGCGCAGGCCCTCGCCGCGCGCGCCGCCGTCGGCGACGCCGCCGACCTGATGACCTTCGCGCAACAGCTCCTCGACAGCGGCGCCGTCACCGACGTCGAGAAACTCGAGAAAATCGCCGACCTCGCGCTCACCAAAGCCCAACGCAGCGCCCCCGCCGACGATCCGTTCGAGGCCGGCGAGACGGTCGCACCCTTCGCTGCGGCGCCCACCGCCGCCGCGTCCGCCGCAACCACCGTGCACTCCACGCACGCCGCACCCACCGCCTCGCACGCCGCGTCCGCCGGCCCGCGCTCCACAGGCGTCGCGCTCGCCTTCGAAACCGTTGCCCAACTCGACGACACCGCGCTCGCCGCCGCGATGCGCGCGCTCCTCGTCCACACCGCGCGCACCGGCGCGAGCGACCTCCACCTCTCGACCGCCGCGCGACCTTTCATCCGCAAGAACCGCGCCCTCTCCTACCTCTCCGACTACGCCCTCACCGCGCAGGACGCCCTCCGCCTCAACACCTCCCTCCTCACCGAAGCGCAGCGCGCCACGTTTCTCGACAAGAAGGATCTCGACTACGCCTTGGCCCTCAGCGGCGCCGACCGCTACCGCGTGAACCTGATGTTCCACAAAAACGGCGCGGCGGGCGCCTACCGCATGGTCCCCGCCGAGACGCGCACGCTCGAGGACCTCGGTTACGCGAAGCACATCGCCACGGTGAAAAAGATGCTGTCCTACCACAACGGCCTCATCCTCATCACCGGCCCCGTCGGCTCCGGCAAGACCACCACGCTCGCCTCGATGGTCGCCTACCTCAACGAAACCCGCACCGACCACATCATCACCGTCGAGGACCCCATCGAGGTCGTCCAAGCCGCGAAAGGCTGCAACGTCACCCAACGCGAAGCCGGCACGCACACCCGCTCCTTCGCCTCCGCGCTCAAAGGCGCCCTCCGCGAAGACCCCGACATCATCGTCATCGGCGAACTCCGCGACCTCGAGACCATCGAAATGGCGATCAGCGCGAGCGAGACGGGCCACCTCGTGATCGGCACGATGCACACGAGCGACGCCGCCACTACCCTCAACCGCCTCCTCGACGTGTTCCCGCCCGCGCAGCAGACGCAGATTCGCAGCAGCGTCGCCGAGAGCCTCCGCGGCGTCGTCTGCCAACGCCTCCTCCCCGCGCCCAACGGCGGCACCGTCCTCGCCTGCGAAATCCTCGTCAGCAACACCGCGATCCAAAACCTCATCCGCGAAGGCAAAACCGCCGGCCTGAAAAACACGATGGAGACAGGCGTGAAGGAAGGAATGTGCCTGATGGGCAACGTGGTCTTCCAACTCTGGCAGGAGAAAAAAATCACGAAGGAAACCGCCCTCGCCCACATCTCGAACCGCACGGTGCGGGCAAAGATCGTGTAGCACTCGTATGCCCGACCTAATTCATAGGATCTCACAGATGGCCGAAAACGCGGTCGGCCGGCTCAAACAGACAAGTGCGTTGAACCCGTGTTTGTGGCTGTGCGGAATCATGATTCCAGGCTGCCTAGTCGCGGCCCATTATGCTGTCGGAGCGATTCAAGTTGCCGTGATCGTGCTGACTTTTCTTCCCGTCGTCCTTTTTGGCTTCGGCTTCATTTACTTGTTGGTGAAAGCACCGGACAAGCTGCGGTCAGAGGACTTTGAGATTCGGAAACAAGCCTTGGAGTTGATCGAAGAAAAAGGTGGCTCGATTTCGATTCTGGGAACTTCAGTGGAAGCGATCGCCAATCCCGATAGATCGCCATCGCGTCACGGAAAGGACGACGTCACAGATGAGTAAAGCATTCATGATTGTGGCGAGCTCTCACTTCGCATCTAGAGTTCAAATTCAGGACTTTCTGACCAACACGGAAGGCATAACGTTTTGGTATGCGTGCCTGCCAAACACTATTTTCCTAACTGCTACCGTTTCAGCGAACCGACTAGCCAAGCTCCTGGAGGCCCACTTCGGTATTCGCAAAGGCAGCCGTTTCCTCATCGTTGAGGTTTCAGGCGAAAGACAAGGCCGCCTCCCCAGTCAGGCGTGGCGCATGTTTAGAAATCCAGATTTCCCTCAGGCCGAAACCTAACCATGGCCGCCATCGTCGCCCTCCTGCGCGCCATACTTCACCGTCGCCCCCCGCCCCATCACAGCGCGAGCGTGTGCTGCGGCCAGTGAAAGACCAACGCCTCGTCGGCGGTGGCGACTTTTGCGCCCGCCCGCGCGGCGAGTTGCACCAGATAAAAATCCTGCACCATGCGGTGCCCCGTCGCCCGGCCCACGAACTCCGCCTCCGGCGGGAGCGACGGCAGGAAAATATGGTCTGCCCCCGCGGTTTCCGCGGCGAGCAGCGCCACTGAACGCGCGGTCGCGAGCGGAGCCTGAAACGTCGCCGCCGGGTTCGCCGCCAGCCGCACAAACGCGAGCTGGGTTTCCGCACACGTCGCCCAGCCCTCGTGTCGGTGCTTCAGAAACCACGCTCGACAACGCGCGTGGTGCGCGTGTCCCGCCCAGAAGAGCGGAAACAGCACGCTGATGTCGGGCAGGTGCCTCACGGCCGTTCGTCGTGCAGCAGCTCCTTCAATGGCGGCGTGGTGCGCTCGCCCGGCAACGCCTCGACGTAGCCCAGTCCCTCGCGTCGGCGAATCCGGCGCTCGCCCGGCGGCTCGTCGCCACGGAGGTGTTGCACGGCCAGCTCGGAAACGATTTTCCCGACCGACGCCGCACGCCGCCCACCGCGCCGCACGGATTCGAGCCGCAGCAACCGCGCCGCACCGGGCTCCAGGACGAGAGTCGTTCGCATGGTCCAAACGATTTGCCGGCACCTTCGTTTTTCAATCCCGATTTTGCGCGAGCGCGCTCTTGCGTGGCGCGCCTACGCTCCCACGCTCGCCGCATGGAATGCGAAGACCCGCTGCTCCGTCGCATCACCCGCGACCCCAAGGTTTGCGATGGCCGGGCCGCCGTGCGCGACACCGGCATCACGGTTTCGGAAATACTGGGTGCCCTCGGGGCCCGGGCCACGCAGCCCGAAATACTGGCCGCGCATCCCGCCCTCGAATCCACCGACATTCGCGCGGCCCTGCGTTACGCCACGCTCGTCCTCTGCTCCTGATTTCCCCATGGCCGCCATCGATTCCCTCCTCCGCACCATGCTCGACAAGGGCGGGTCCGACCTCCACCTCACCGTCGGCCTCCCGCCCAAGTCCCGCATCTCCGGCTCCCTCCAGGCCATCGGCCCCGACCCCCTCGACGCGCCCACCATGGAGCGACTCCTCCGCGAAATCTGCCCGCCCAAACGCTGGGCCGACTACCTCGACCGCCACGACCTCGACCTCGCCCACGAAGTCCCCGGCCTCGCCCGCTTCCGCGCCAACTACCTCTACAACCACTGGGGCCAGGCCGCCGTCCTCCGCCAAATCCCCGCGAAAATCCTCTCCTTCGCCCAGCTCAACCTCCCCGAAGCCCTCAAGAAACTCTGCCACCTCGACCAAGGCCTCGTCGTCGTCACCGGCCCCACCGGCTCCGGCAAATCGACCACGCTCGCCGCGATGATCGATTACATAAACGAAAACCTCTCCAAGCACATCATCACCATCGAGGACCCCATCGAGTTCGTCCACCCGATCAAGAAATCCGTCATCGTCCACCGCGAAGTCGGCGAACACACCGCCTCGTTCGCCGCCGCGCTGAAAGGCGCGATGCGCCACGACCCCGACATCCTCCTCCTCGGCGAGATGCGCGAAATCGAGACCATCCGCCTCGCCCTCGGCTGCGCCTCGATGGGCATGTTGGTCTTCGGCACCCTCCACACCAACAACGCCCCGAAGACCATCGACCGCATCATCAACACCTTCCCGGCCGACGAGCAAAACCAGGCCCGCGTGATGCTCTCGAGCTGCCTCGCGGGAGTGGTCGCCCAACTCCTCTGCAAAAAAATCCCCAAAGGCCGCTGCGCCGTGCACGAAATCCTCCTCGAACACGAAGCCCTCCCCAACACCATCCGCAGCGGCCAAATCGCGAACATCAAGTCGATCATCGAAAGCGGCGGCGCCGACGGCATGATCACGATGGACAACAGCCTGATGGCTCGCGTGAAAGACGGCACCATCGAGGCAAAGGAAGCCTACATGAAAGCCGCAAACAAAACCCCCTTCGCCGCCCTCCTCCAACCCGGCGACCTCGACGGCGGGCACTGAGCGCGCACGGTTGCGTCGCGGTCAACACCCTGTCGCTTCGCCAGAAATCTACCGCAGGTCCGCTGGCAACGGCTTCGTGCGCTTGCTTTCGTTTGCCGGCGGGTGCGCTTCGATGCCCTTCTCTCGAAGCAGGCGAATCACCCGCTCCCTCCATTCGTAGGCGTCGGTGTTCGGGTTAATCAAGCTATTGCCGATCGTCTTGGCCAAGGCACTCAGCCCAGTGGCCGAGATTCGGCCCGTATCCGCGCCGGCCTTGAGCATCAGGAAGACGCAGTCGTAGGCTCCCTGACCCGCCGCGAACGACAACGGCGATCGCCCCCGATCATTGTCGATATTCACCCCGGCATTGATCAACAGCTCGACGTTTTGCCGGGTCGAAAACGCGACCGCCGTGCTCAACGGCGTATGCCCAGTATAGGGACCTGCGCGATTCAGGTCGGGCTTGTAGCGCAGCGCCATCTGCAGGAACGCCGAGTCCTCATAGCCAGCGGCCATTTCCATGATGGTGATGCTCTCAACCTCGGCGTTCGGACTGGCCCCATGTGCGAGCAACCACTCGAAACCAATCTGGTTGCGGTTGCGGATAGCCCACCACGCCGGCGTGACGCCCAGGCTTCCCTGGGCGTTAACGTCGGCCCCCGCTTTCACCAGTCGCTCCAGTTCGCGGACGTTGCCCCGCGCGGCGGCTTCCGCCAGGGCGCGAGCCTGTGGATCGCCAAACGCTTCCGCCGCGCGCTTCGAGATGTTGCTGGGTATGTCCACGGCACCACTGCACGCAATCTCGAGCCCAAGCAGGGTGCAAAATGCCAACCCGACTTTGATCCGGGTCAACTTCATCAATTGTCGCGTCCGCGGTCGACCGTGAGCGACCGAATGCAGGCACCCCCTCACGTCTTCCCCGCCTTCGGCGGCGTGTGGCGCAGCACGTCGCGGATGCGCCAGCCGTCGCGTTCCTTGACCAGCGTGTAGTCGTAGTTCGCGTCGCCGTCCCTGCCCGTCACGTGCACGACGAGTTTCGCCAGCGTGCCGTCGTCGCGCACGAGGCCGCACTCGGCGCGCGTGTTCGTCCAGATTTCCGGGTAGTTCGTCCGCACGATCTCCGTAAACACCCGCAGCGGTTTCTGCGCGCGCAGCGCCGCCGCCGCCAACGCGTGCGCCTGCGCCGGCTCGCCCGCGCGAAACGCCGCCAGTTGCGCCTCGATCACCGCGACGACTTCCTTGCGCACCTCCGCCTTGCTCGCGCGCATCGCCTCATCCGCCGCCCGCGCCGGCAGCGGTTGCACGAGCACCGCGGTCAACACCACGGCTAGGCCGAGCCACGCGCGCTGCGCCACCGTGCGGCCCGCGCGCCCGTTCGGCACCGCCCCGCTAGGCATCGGCATACTGGAAATCACACCGCCCATTTGGTCATCCTCTCAGCTCTCGGCTCTAAGCGCTAAGCTCGACGTCCCCGCCTCAACCCGCGACCGCCGCGCGGCGCGCGCCCCAGCGTTCGAGCATCGCCTTCAGTTCCTCGATGCGCACGGGTTTCGAGATGTAGTCGTCCATGCCGGCCTCGAGGCAACGCTCCCGGTCGCCCTGCATGGCGTTGCCCGTCATCGCGATCATCCGCGGGCGGCCGAGGTCGTCGCCGGCCCATTTTTCGCAGATGTGCCGCGCGGCCTCGTAGCCGTCCATCTCGGGCATCTGCACGTCGAGGAAAACCAAATCGTAGATCTTCGCGTCGAGCGCCTGGAGCACTTCCACGCCGTTGGCGACGGAGTCGACCGTGTAGCCAAGGCGCTTGAGCAACATCGTCGCCACCTTCTGGTTCACCGCGTTGTCGTCGGCCAACAGCAGGCGCAGCGGGAGCCGCTCCGCGAATTCCTTCTCGAACGGCGACGCCACCGGCGCGCGCCGCTCCTCGGTCGGGTTGCCCGTGAGCGCCCGCACCGTCGCGTCGAGCAACGCCGCCGGCCGCAACGGCTTCATCACGAGCCCGGCCGCGCCGATCGCGACCGCGAGGCCCGCGCGCTGGCGCGACGCCGACAACATCAGCACCGCCGCGCCCCGCGCCCCCGGCCACGCCCGCAGCCGCGCCAACGCCCGCGCCGGCTCCGGTTCCAACAGATCGCTGTCGACAATGATCAGTTCAAATCCCGGGCCCGCCGCGCCGAGCTTCGCCTCCGCCGCCGCGAGGCTCGCGGCCTCCGTCAACGCCAGGCCCCACACCTGCGCCAACTGCCCGAGCGCGATCCGCTGCGAGGCGTTGTCGTCGATCACGAGCGTGCGCCGGCCGCGCAGCGCCGCGGGCGTCTGCTGCCACGCGGGCCGCGCGTCGGCCCCTGCGCGCACGACGAGGCTGAAGTGAAATTTCGAGCCGCGCCCCGCCTCGCTCTCGACCCACATCGTGCCGCCCATCAGCTCGGCGAGCCGCTTGCTGATCGCGAGGCCGAGGCCCGTGCCGCCGAATTGCCGCGTCGTCGAGCTGTCCACCTGGCTGAACGATTGGAACAACCGATCCTGTTTCTCCGGCGGGATGCCGATGCCCGTATCCGCCACGGTGAAGTGCAGCCCGAGCGTGCCCTCCTTCGCGCCGGGCGCGGCGTAGCCCGCCACGGTGACCTCGCCCTTCGCCGTAAACTTGATCGCGTTGCCCACGAGGTTGACGAGCACCTGCCGCAACCGCGTGACATCGCCCACCACCGTGGCGGGGGCCGCTGGGTCGACGAGCGAGACGAGATCGAGGCCCTTCTCGGCCGCCTTGGGCGCGAGCAGTTCCAACGCTTCCTCCACGCATTGCCGCAGGTCGTAGGGATGCGTCTCCAACTCGATCTTGCCGGACTCGATTTTGGAAAAGTCCAGGATGTCGTTGATGATCGTGAGCAGGCTCTCGCCGGAGCTGCGGATGGTGTCGACGAAGTCGCGCTGCTCGCCGGAGAGCGGCGTGTCGAGCAGCAGCGTGGTCATGCCGATCACGCCGTTCATCGGCGTGCGGATTTCGTGGCTCATGTTGGCCAGGAAATCCGACTTCGCGCGCGTGGCCTCCTCGAGTTTCTGGTTGAGCGAGATGAGCGCGGTGTTGCTGTCCACGAGCTGCTGCTGGCTCTCGCGCAGCGCGCGGTAGGCCTCGTCGCGCTGGAGGCCCGACACGTAGAACTGCGAGTGAAACCGCACGCGCGCCACCAGCTCCACGCGGTCGGGCAGTTTCACGAGGTAGTCGTTGGCCCCGAGCTCGAAGGCCAGCGCCTTGGTCTTCGCCTCCTCCTTGGTCGAGAGCACGATCACGGGCGTTTCTTTCGTCGCGGGATTGGCGCGATATTGCCGCAACAGATCCAGCCCGTCGATGCCCGGCATGATCAGGTCCTGCAGGATCACCGTCGGCCGCAACGTCGTCGCGAGCATCAGCGCCTGCCGGCCGTCGGGGCAGTAGTGGAAGTCCACGTCGCCCAAGTTCGCGAGGCTGCGGCGAATCGCCTCGGCCACGATGGCCTGATCGTCGACGAGCAGAACCATCATCGAGGTCGAATACGGGGAACGCGAGAGGGCCATGGTGGAGCGGGGAAGTGCGGAAGGTTGTCCGCGATCAGCCGGAAAGCAATTGCCGCAACGCCGGCCCGATCTCCGTGAGCGGGAGGATTTTTTCCGCCGCGCCGAGTTCGGCCGCCGCCTTTGGCATCCCGTAGACGGCGCACGTCGCGCGGTCCTGCGCGAACGTGGGGAACCGCGCCTCGCGCATCGCCTTCAGGCCTTTCGCGCCGTCGCGGCCCATGCCGGTGAGGATCACCCCCGCGCCCGGCCCGCGCCAGTGCGCCGCCACACTCGCGAAAAATTCATCCACCGACGGCCGATACGCGCACGCCGCCGGCTCGACGCGATACGCCAGCCCGCCCTCCGGCGTGAGCACGAGGTGGTCGCCGCGGCTCGGAAGGAGCACGGCGCCCGGCGTCGGCGCCTCGCCGTCGCGCGCGAGCCGGACGGGCAACGCGAGCTGGCCGCCGAGCCACGTCGCGAGCCCGCCCGCGAAGCTCTCGTCGAGGTGCTGGATCACCACGAACGCCACGCGCGTCTCCGCCGTGAAATTTTTCAACACCTTCGCCAACGCCGCCGGCCCGCCCGCCGAGGCCCCGATCGCGCAGAGCGTCGGCTGCGCGCGCGTCGTCACGGTCGCCGTCGCAAACGGCCCGCCCGACGCCCCCGGTTGCGCGCTGTCGCCGATGAGCACGCCGAGTTTGCCGATCTTCGCGAGCAGGCCCGCCGCGCCCTCGCCGGTGAGCGTGGGGGTGTTGACGGCGTCGAGCGCGCCCACGCCGAGCGCCTCAAACACCCGCGTCGTCGCGCCGTCCACCGTCGCCGTCACGACGAGGATCGCGCAGGGATTCGCGGCCATGATTTGGCGCGTGGCCTCCACGCCGTCCATCACGGGCATGATCAAATCCATCAGGATCAGGTCGGGCCGATCCTCGGCGCAGCGGCGCACGGCCTCCGCGCCGTCGCGCGCGATCCAGGCGAGCGTGTGTTGCGGCGCGGTTTTCAACGCGCGGCGCAGCGCCTCCACGGCGAGCGCCATGTCGTTCACGATCGCGATCCTCACGCCGCGCCCCCCTCCGCCGGCCCGATCAGATCGGCGACGGCGGTGAGCATCGTCTCGTCGTGAAAGCTGCCCTTCGTGAGATAGTAGTCCGCGCCCGCGTCGAGCCCGCGCCGGCGGTCCTCCTCGCGGTCCTTGTAGGAGACGATCATCACGGGCAACGCGCGGAGCTTCGCGTCCTGTTTGATGAGCTTGGTCAACTCCACGCCGTCGAGGCGCGGCATGTCGACGTCGCTGATCACGAGATCGAAGACGCCCGTGCGCACGGCGTTCCAGCCGTCCATGCCGTCCACCGCGATCTCGACGGCGTAGCCGCGCGCCTCGAGGAGCTTGCGCTCCAGCTCGCGCACCGTGAGCGAATCGTCGACGACGAGCACGCGTTTGCGCGCGGTCGTCGCGACCGCCGCCGCCGCCTCGGCGCGCACGGTGCCGAGCGCGCCGTCGGCCACGATTTTCTCCACCGAGCGCACGAGGTCCTCCACGTCGATGATCAACACCGGCGCGCCGTCCTCCATGAGCGCGCCGGCCGCGATGTCCGGCACCTTGCCCAGCCGCGGATCGAGCGGCTGCACGACCAGCTCGCGCTCCCCGATGAACCGATCCACGACGACGCCGAAGCGCCGCTCGCCCTCGCCGACGACCACCACGGGCAACAATTCCCCGCGCGGCGCCCCCGCGTGCCCGAGCACCTGATGCGCGGTCACGAGCCCCACGCGCCGGCCGTCGAACTCGAAATGCTGCCGCCCCTCCGTCGAGGCCACCGCGCTCTCCGGCAGCCGCAGCGTGCGCACGATGAAGCCGAGCGGCACCGCATACGGCTCGCCCGCCACCTCGACCAGCAGCGCGCGCACGACCGAAAGCGTGAGCGGCAACTGCATCTGAAAACGCATCCCGCGCCCTGGCGTCGAGCTGACGCGCACCGTGCCGCGCATCGCCTTCATCATGCTCTGCACCACGTCGAGCCCCACCCCGCGCCCCGAGATCGCGGTGACGGTTTCCTTCATCGAGAAACCCGGCAGGAACAAGAACTCCAACAACTCCGCCTCGCTCAACCGCGGGGCCATCTCCGGCGGCACGTGTTTGCGCCGCACGACCGCCGCGCGGATCGCCTCGAGATCGGCGCCGCGGCCGTCGTCGCTCACCGTCACGAGCAACGCGCCCGCGCGGTGCCGCGCCTCAAGGCGGATCGTGCCGACGGGATTTTTTCCCGCGTGCGCACGCGCCGCCGCCGACTCGATGCCGTGGTCGAGCGCGTTGCGCAGCAGGTGGCCGAGCGGGGCCTCGAGCTTTTCGAGCACGTCGCGATCGACCTGGGTGTTTTCGCCGACGACTTCGAAGCGCACGTCCTTGCCCAGCTCGCGCGCGACGTCGCGCACCATGCGCGGGAAACCCGCCACGCCGTCCGCCAACGGGCGCATCCGCACCGCGAGCGCCTCGCCGTAGAGGCGCTGCGCGAGATTCGTCGAGCGGCGGTCAAACGTGTCGAGCTCCTCCAGCCGCCCCGCGAGAAAATCCCGGCACGCCGCGAGCCGGCGCTGCGCCTCGGCGACGGACTCCTTCAACCGCGCTTCGTCCGCGCCCGCGCCGGCGCGCTCGCGCAACTGATCGAGCGTCTGCGCGAGATCGTAGTGGAGGCGCTTGAGCCGCGCCACCGACGCGCCGAACGGCCGCACCCACCGCGACTCCACGAGCGATTCGCCCGCGAGGCCGAGCAGGCGGTTCAGGTTCTCCGCCGTCACGCGCAGCGCGCGCGCCTCGGCGCGGTCGGCCTTCGTCGGTGCGGACGCGGCGTGCGCTTCGGCGGGAGCAGGTGGCGGCGTTTCCGCGGAGACGGGCTGCGGCGCGGGCTCGATGGGCGCGGGTGCGGGAGTTGTTTCCGGCGGTGCGGCGGGCGCGACCACGGGAGCGGCGGGCGGGGGCGCGGGTTTATTTTCCGGCGCGCGGCCCGCCATCGCGGCGGCGAGGTCGGCGACAAAAACATCGATCTCGGGCGCGCGCGTCGTTTCCCACTCGGGCAGATCGGCGTCGGTGGATTTTGCGATGCGCGTGAGCAGGTCCACGCCGCGCAGCAGTTGGTCGACGTGCGCGGGGCCGAGCGTGGTCTCGCCGCGTTGCGCGGAGACGAAGGCGTCCTCCATCACGTGCGCGATGCGCACCGCCGCGTCGAGGCCGACGATGCGGCCCGCGCCCTTCAGCGAATGCGCCGCGCGCATCATCGACTCGAGCTGGGCGACGTCGCCGTTTTCGAGCGCAAGCAGGCCCTCGGTGAGCGCGGCGAGCTGGCCCTCCGCCTCCATGCGGAAGAGCTCCACCATCGACATGTCCTGGAGATCGTCGCTCATCCGAGGCTCCGGTTCAGGGAGTAAAACAACAACTGGTCGTCGAGCAGCGCCACGGGCCGGTCGCGCCATGTGAGGAAACCGCGCGTGTATTTCGCCTGCGCGAGCGCGAGCGTCGCCGGGAGCGGGCCGAGGTCGGCATCGTCGAAGCGGTGCAGCTCCGCGATTTCGTCCGCAGGAAACACAAAGCGGTTGCCTTCGCGGCTGAGCACGGCGAGGCGGGCGGTGGCGGCGGGTGGTTTCGCCGCAAGCCCGAGCGCGACCGCGAGCGAGACGCACACGAGCAGCTCGCCGCGGATATTCACGACGCCCGCGACCACGCGTTCGCGCCGATGCGGCAGCGTGTGGATCGGCCGCTGGGCGGAGATGCCGCGAAACACCATCGTGCGCAGCGCAAACCACTCCGCGCCGAGCCGGAAAATCACCGCCGAGTGCGCGCCGGGGCGCACGTCGGCCTTGGGCTGCGCGTAGTGGCGCGCGTGCGCCGCGAGATCGGCGGCCGAGACCTCGCCGTCGAGGAGGCGCACGGCGCCGGCGGCGTAAACGGGGCAGTTGCGACAATGCACGTGCGCCGGCAGCTCCGGGCACGAGCGGTCGCCCCACGTGCCGATGGTTTTCCAGCAACTCGCGGCGGGCGCAGGCGCGCCGGGCACGGTGACGAGCATCGGGGGATTCGTGTTCACGCGACGACCTCCTTCAACGCGTGGCGGCGCGCGCGCGCGCGGAAGCCGGCTGCGCCGCGGGCGTCGCCGCTTTTCTCCGCGAGGAGCGCGAGGTGCGCGAGCGCCTCGGCGTGATGCGGCTCGAGATAGACGGTCTTGCGGAAGAGCGCCTCGGCGCGCGCGGTGTCGCCGTCGGCCTCGGCCACGACCGCGAGGAGAAACAACAACCGCGCCGACGGCCCGGCCTGCGCGAGGAGTCGCTCGCCGAGCGCGGTTGCCTCGCGGAGGCGGCCGGCGTCCGCGAGTTGTTCGAGTGCCGCGAGCGACTCCGGCGCGTTCGCTTTCGCGGGCTCGGGCGCGAACGGCGCGACGGTGGCGGCGGGACGCGCGGGGATTTTTCGCGCGGGCGCCGTCGGCAGCGCAAACGGCGAGGCGCTGCGCGACGCGAGCGGCGCAGGCGTAGCAAACGGCGCGCTCGTGCGCGTGCGCCCCCGCGGGCGCGGGGTGGCGCGTTGCAGCACGAAGCCCGCGCGCACTTTCAGCGCCTCGTAGCCGTGCTCGAACCAGAGCACGGGTTCCGCCGGCCCGACCGCGATCCAGCCGCCGGGCGCGAGCAGCGCGCCGAGCGTGCGGATGGCGCGCGCCTGCGTTTCCCGATCAAAATAGATGAGGAGGTTGCGGCAGAAAATCGCGTCGTAGGGCAGCCGGCCGAGCGCGAAGTCGGACGCGAGGAGGTTGCCCGCCGCGAAGTGGACGGGCGCGCGCACGCGGTCGGCGATCCGCCACGTGTCGGCCGTGGCGCCGGAAAAAAACGCCGCGCGCACCGGGCCGAGATCGCCGCGGAAGGAGTTGCGGCCGTAGAGGCCGGCGCGGGCGCGCGTGAGGTTTTCGCGGCCGATGTCGAGGGCGTCGATGTGCAGGCGCTCGAGCGGCCAGCCGGCGAGCGCGCACGCCATCGCGAGCGAGTAGGGCTCCTCGCCGGAGGAGCACGGCACGCTGAGCACGCGGAATTTCGCGCCCGGATTCGCGGGGCCCCAGGTCTCGACGACGTGGCGCGCGACGGCGTCGAGCGCGGGGCGGTCGCGGAAAAACCACGTCTCGGGCACGACCACGCGGTCGAGGAGCGCGTGGCGTTCGTCGGCGGAGCGCGCGAGGTGCGCGACGTAATCCTCCGCGCTCGCGTGCCCGCCGGCCTCGATGCGATCGCGCGCGGCGCGGGCGACCGCGCCGGCGCCGAGCGTCGCGGCATCGAGTCCGGCGAACGCCTGCAACCACGCCTCGACGGCGGCGACGTTCATCGCGCGACGCCCTCCGCGGCGGGAAACAGGGCCGCGCGCAACTCGGCCGTGAGCAGTTGCGCGATCTCGATGCGTTGGATGAGGCCGCGCCGATCGCTGGCGACGGGGCCGAGGAAGCGGGCGCGGTCGTTCGCGATGGCGACGGGTTGAAAGTCCTCCGCGTTTTTCTTGAGCGTCTCGGTGGCGTGTTCGGCGAGCAGGCCGAGCAGGCGCGACTCGCCGCCGGTGGGCGGCGTGTAATTCACGAGCAGCAGGCGCGTGCTCACGCGGCGCGCGGCCGGGCGCCCGAGCGCGAGCGCCGCGAGATCGACCACGGGCACGGCGGCGCCGCGGTAGTTGACGAGGCCCGCGACGCCGGCGGGCGCGCCGGGCAGCGCCTTGATCGCGAGCAGGGGCAGCACCTCCGTCACGGCGGTCGCGGGCAGCGCGTAGCGATCTTCGCCGAGCTGGAAGAGGATGAAGAGCATCGGGGCAACGTCCGCCGGCGCGCGCGGCGGGCTCAGCGCTTCAGGGTGAAGCGGCCGACGCCGGCGCGCAGGCCGCGCGCGGCGTCGTCGAGGCGTTGCACGGTTTCGTTGCTCTGCTGGAGGGATTCGACGGTCTGGCGCGCGGCCTCGCCGAGCTGCGTGAGGGCCTGGCTGATTTGCTCCGCGCCGGTGGTCTGCGCCTGCATGCCCTCGCTGACGGCCGCGATGCGCGGCGTGCTGGCCTGGACGTTTTGGATAATCTGCGCGAGCTGCGTCGCGACTTTCTCGACCTCGGCGACGCCGCGGCGGACCTCCTCGGAAAACTTGTCCATGCCCATCACGCCGGCGGTGACGGCGCTCTGGATTTCGCGGACGAGCTGCTCGATGTCGACGGTGGCGGCGGCGGACTGGTCGGCGAGGCGGCGGATCTCGGTGGCGACGACGGCGAAACCGCGGCCGTATTCGCCGGCTTTCTCGGCCTCAATGGCGGCGTTGAGCGAGAGGAGGTTGGTCTGGTCGGCGACCTTGGCGATGGTGGTGACGACGGAGCCGATGTTGGCGGCCTTGTCGTTGAGGACGGCGAGGCGGGAGTTGATGCCACCGGCGGCGTCGGTCACGCGGCGCATGGTCTCCTCCATTTTGCCGAGGGATTCGCGGCCGCTGTCGGCGAGGGCGGCGGTGCGGTGGGCGCCTTCGCTCACGTGGGAAACGGACTGCGCGAGGTCGCGCGAGGTGGCGGAGATTTCCTTCGAGGTGGCGCCGATTTCGGTGGTGGTGGCGGCGACCTCGTTGGCGGTGGTCTGCTGCTGCTTGGCGGTGGCGGCGACCTCGTTGATGGCGGAGGCGACGCCGACGCTGGAGCGCTGCACATCGGCTACGAGCGTGGCGAGGTTGCCGCCCATCTTGGCGAGGGCGTTGCCCATCACGTCGCGGTCGGACTGGGGTTTGAACTCGGCCGTGAGATCGCCGGCGGCGACGCGGTTCGCGGCGTCGCTGAACGTGCGCAACGACTGCACGAGGCGCTCGAACGAATCCGTGAGGTGCCCGATCTCCGCGCCGCCGCGCGCCTCGGGGAGCCGCGCCGAAAGATCGCCCTCGGCGAGCACGCCGACGGCGGCGGTGAGGTTTTGCAGCGGGCGGCTGATCGAGCGCGCGAAGAAATACGTGACGACCACGGTGACGCCAAAAATCGCCGCCATCAACCATAGGGCGGTGTCGCGCTGGCTGCGCGCGATGGTGAGCTCGCCGCTGATCTGGGACTCGGTGAGCGCGAGCATTTTTTCGATGAGGCCGTCCTGCTGGTGGCGCGCGGGCAGGTAGGTGGAGGTGTAGAAAGCGAGCGTGGCGGTGTTGTCCTTGCCGACCATGTCCATCAGTTGGTTTTCGAGTCGGTCGAGGGTGGACTCGTCAAACGCGCCGACGGCGGCGACGGCCTTGAGGAGTTCGGGCTGGCCCTGGAGGAGGGGCTTGAGCGAATCGACGGTCTTCACGAGATGTGCGTCGGCATCGAGCTTGCGCTTGCGCTCGCCGGCGTTGGCGGGCTCGAGCATGAGGCCGCGCAGGGCGTCGCTCATCTGGAGCATATCGTGGCGGAGCGCGGCGGCGCCGGTGACGAGGAGGATATTGCGCTCGTTGGCGCGGGCATCGAGATCGTCGGCGCGGATGAAGAGGGCGAACCCGCCGCCGAGCGCGAGAATCACGACGGCGAAAAACAGGTAGAGGCGGGCGGCGATGGACCAGGATTTCATGCGAAGGCGGCGGGTGGGCAGTGGGGGGAGACGCGGGGCAGGACGCTGTTACATCGGCCAACCGGCGCAAGGTTTCACGACAAAATCGGGCCGGGGGCCGCCGCTTGACAACGCGGCCGGCGTCCGCGCCCCTCGCGCCATGCCCACGCCGCCGCTCCTCCGCGCCGCCACGGTCGCCGATGTCCCGCACCTCCTCGAACTGATCCGCGGCCTCGCGGACTACGAGAAACTCGCGACGGAGGTGACGGCGACGGAGGCGCAATTGCGCGCGACGCTGTTTCCGCCGGAGGGGCCGCCGGCGGCGTATTGCGTGTTGGCGATGGCGGACGGCGCGGCGGCGGGTTTCGCGCTCTATTTTTTCAACTACTCGACGTTTCTCGCTAAGCCCGGGCTCTACCTCGAGGACCTGTTCGTGCGACCCGCGTGGCGCGGGCGCGGCCTCGGCAAGGCACTGCTCCTCCACCTCGCGCAGCTCGCCAACGCGCGCGGCTGCGGCCGGATGGAGTGGAGCGTGCTCGACTGGAACGCCCCCGCGATCGCGTTCTATGAGAAACTCGGCGCGCGGCGGATGACCGAGTGGCAGATTTGCCGCCTCACCGGCGAGGCGCTCGCGCGCTACGCGTAGGCGGAGCGCGCGCGCGGGAAGTCGCGGGGCGGGGCGGTGTGATGTGGTGGGGCGCTGTGCTGCGCTGCGCGTTTCCCGCAGCGGTTTTTGTTTTGCGGGGGCGAAGGCGTTCGCCCGGAAATCGGCGCGATGCCGCCCCTCCCCCCGCCCAACCCGGCGCTCGCCGAACTCGCGGCCCTCCTCGGCGCGGACAACGTGCGCGCGCTCGTCGCGACGTTTCTGCGGGAGTTCCCCGAGTCGATGCGCGGCCTCGGCGGCGGCGATCGCAAGAACCGCCACCGGCTCGCACACAGCATGAAAAGCAGCGCGCGGGTGATGGGCGCGATGGGCCTCTCGCAACGGATGCTCGCCCTTGAGCTGCGTCTCGCCGACGCCGCCGGCGCCGACGTCACCCTCGAGGATCGCGCCGCCATCGCCGCCGAATTCGCCGCCATCGCCGTCCCGCTCCGCGCGTTTGCCGAAGGCTGAGGTGGTTGGGCTGAGCGCGAAGAGCCGAGAGCCGAGAGCCTGACCTACGGCATCCCAACCATAGGCTGGCCAATCGAGGCGAAGCCGCCCCGCGAAATCGCTTTCAGCTCTCAGCTCTCAACCTTCAGGCTTCAGTTATCAACCAACCCGACCTGAATGCACCAGCGCGTGAGGCTCGCGACCTCGCGGACGCCGACTTTCTCCATGATGTTGGCGCGGTGTTTCTCGACGGTGCGCACGCTGAGATTGAGCGTCGACGCGATCTCCTTGGACATCTGGCCGGCGGCGACCATGCGGGCGATTTCCTGTTCCCGCTCGGTGAGCGGCACGGTCATCGGCTTGCGGGCCGGCGCGGTCGCGGCACCGCCGCGCGCGCGCACCTTGCTCGCAAAAAACATCCCGCCGCCCCGCACCGTCTCGACCGCGCTGAGCACGTATTCGATGGGCTCCGTCTTGTCCACGTAGCCGTTGACGCCGAGCGTCATCAGCTCCGCCGGGAGCTGCTCGCTCGGGTGCGCGGTGATGACGAGAATTTTCATCTCCGGCACCGCGCGACGCAGCTCGCGCGCGATCTCGAGGCCGTTGAGGTCGGGCAACATCAGGTCGACCACGAGCATGTCGGGACGGTGCTTCAGGCAAAATTCGAGGCCGGGTTTGCCCAGGCCAAATTCCCCGACGACCTCGATGCCCTTCACCTTGCCCAACGTAAGCAGGATCAACTGGCGAAACATCGTCTCGTCCTCGATGAGGACCACGCGGAGCGCGCGCGGGACGGGGGCGGGGGGAGGTTGACCTTGGGCGCGGGGCATCTCGGTGGAAGGCGGCGCACCATCCCAGTGCGGTCGGCGGACTTCAAGCCCGCATTCGCGCCCGCGCATGAAGCCAGCCCCGCAACGCGCGAAAATCCTCGGGCAGAAACTCGCCGCGCCGCGCCGCAAACGCCACCGCGCCCGCGCGCCACCGCCGCGCGAGAAACGCTTCGTGCTGCGCCGCCGTGAGCGCCACCCAGTAGGGGCAATCGACGCAATGCGCGCCGCTCACCCGCGTGCACGCCCGCGCGAGTTCCTGCCGGCGACACGCCCCATCCGCCCCCGTCTCGCACCACGAATCGCGGCACGTCTTGAACTCCGGATAGAAGCACGCCTTCACCAACTGCCTCGCCGCGAGCGCGAGCATCCCATCGCCCGAGTCGCCGAGCACCCGCGCCACGAGCGGCGCGCACTCGGCCTCCCCCAGTTCGCCCGGCGCGCCGCGCTCGTGCGTCGCGAGCGGCCGCGGCAACCCACGCTCGCCGACGAGCGCCCACAGGCGCGCAGCAAACGCCGCCGCCTCCGCGCCCGACGGCGCGGCGCGATCATTTTGCGCGAAGAACCGCGCCAACACCGCCGCGACCAGCCCAGAAAACTCCTCCGCCGCCTCGTCCATCGCCGCAGCCCGCCGCAATCCCCGCCGCCTGTCAACGACCCGGCGGCCCGCGTCGTCGCGGAGATTTTGTCATGGTCACAGTTTTCGTTATTCCCAACTGTGCTCATCGCAAACTCGCCCGGCTACTGCTCCCCCCGCGTTCCCGCTTACCGTAGGATGCGCGCCTCCCTCCCGCCATGATCCAGACCCTCACGCCCCCCGCGCCCGCCCCGCTCTACGTCGAGCTCGCGCGCTCCCTCGAACAGCTCATCGACCAGGGCACGCTCCGGCCCGGCCACCGGTTGCCCTCCGTCCGGCGCATGTCGCTCCAGCGCGACGTCTCGATCTCGACCGTCCTCCAAGCCTACACCGTCCTCGAAAACCGCGGTTGGATCGAGGCGCGGCCGCAGTCGGGCTACTACGTGCGCCCGCGCCTGCCGACCGATACGCCCGAGCCCCGCATGGCGAAGCCGATGGCCAAACCGAGCTACGTCGGCGTCAACGACCTCACCGCCGAGGTCCTCACCCTCGCCACCGATCCGAGCTACGTGCCGTTCGGCGCGGCATGCCCGCACCACTCGCTGTTCCCCACGAAAAAACTCGCGCGCATCCTCGCCGCCGTCGGCCGCAACGACCACTCCCTCCTCGGCCGCTACGCGATGAGCTCCGCCTTCGACCCGCTCACCCGCGAAATCGCGCGGCGCTACCTGCAGGCGGGTTGCCCGCTCGGGCATGACGAACTCGTCGTCACCGTCGGCTGCGTCGAGGCGCTCCACCTTGCGCTCCGCGCCGTCACCAAGCCCGGCGACACCGTGGCCGTCGAGACGCCCACCTACTTCGGATTTCTCGAAACCATCCAGAGCCTCAACCTGCGCGTCGTCGAAATCCCCACCGGCCCGCGCACCGGCATCTGCCTCGACGCCACGCGCGACGCGCTGAAAAACAACGACGTAAAGGCGCTCATGGTCATGCCGAGCTACTCGAACCCGCTCGGCTCCTGCATGCCCGACGAAAACAAGGAGAAACTCTACCGCATCCTCGCCGAGTTCGACGTGCCCGCGATCGAGGACGACGTTTACGGCGATCTCCATTTCGGCGAGCGCCGCCCGAAACCGCTCAAGGCCTGGGACACCGACGGCCGCGTGCTCCTGTGCAGCTCGTTCGGCAAGACCCTCGCGCCCTCGCTGCGCGTCGGCTGGTGCGCGCCCGGTCGTTATCTCGAGCGCGTGAAACGCCTCAAGTTCACCACCACGCTCGGCACGCCGGTGGTGTTGCAGAAAACCGTCTCCGATTTCCTCCGCAACGGCGGCTACGATCACCACCTCCGCTCGATCCGCCGCGCGTATCACCACCAGCTCCACCTCTTCTCGCAGGCGATCCTGCGGCACTTCCCGCAGGGCACGCGCATCAGCCGGCCCGAGGGCGGCTTTGTGCTCTGGATCGAGCTGCCGCCGGGCGTCGACACGCTGCGCCTCCACCGCGACGCCTTGAAGCAAAAGATCAACACGGCGCCCGGCGCGCTCTTCTCCGTGAAGGACCGCTACAAAAACTGCCTCCGCATGAACTGCGGCCTCCCCTGGGGCGAACCGATCGAGGCGGCACTGAAAACCCTCGGCGATTTGGCGAAGAAACAGCTCTAACGCCTCACGCGTCGCGCACGCCGGCGCTGCAGTTACCCTTCCCATCGACGCATCGTGAAACCGGTCATCGGTCATCGAGAATCTTGAAATCTTCCAAACCCGCACTCGGCCCCGCGCCGCGCGGCTTGGAAATTTCAGATGCCCGATGCCCGATTTTCAGTTTTCAAGATTTCTCACCGCCCACCGCGCCGTCCGCTTTTTCCAAATGACTCTTCCGATCGCGCCCCTCTCCGGTCCGCCCACCGCCACCGATCTCGCCGACCTCCACGCGTTGCTGCGCGACGCCGCCGAGGGCGGCGCGTCGATTGGGTTCATGCTGCCGTTGCCGGAGGCGGAGGTCGCGGCGTTTTGGGCGGAGGTTTTTGACGAGGTCGCGGGCGGCGGACGCGTGCTGCTCGTCGCGCGCGATGGCGAAAAAATCGTGGGCGCCGTCCAACTCGAATTGGCGCGGCGGCCGAATTCGCGGCACCGCTGTGAACTCCAAAAACTCCTCGTGCTGCGATCGCACCGCGGCCGCGGGGTCGGCGCGGCGTTGATGGCGGCCGCCGAGGAGAGCGCGCGGGGGCAGGGGCGTTCGCTCATCGTGCTCGACACGAGCGCGAGCGGCAACGCGCTCGGGCTCTATGCCCGCTGCGGCTACACCCGCGCCGGCCTGATCCCGCGCTATGCGCGCGATCCGGACGGGCCGTTCATCGACACGGTCGTGTTTTACAAGGCGCTGGCCGCACCCGTCGGCGCGTAGGTCCGTAGGTGCGTTGGCCGTCGGGACCAGCGCACTGGCCGCTGCGCGGCTAGTGTTTGCCGTGCTTGCCGGTGAAGAAGCGGCGGAGTTTGCGATACCAGCGGAAGCGTTCGAGCACGTGCATCGCGAGCGCGTCTTCGGCGCTGCGCTGCACGCGGCGGATCGCATCGGCGGCGCGATCCTCGATTTGCATCGAGGGCGCGGCCTTCGGCCGGAAAATGTGGTGGCGCCGGGCCGAGCGGGTATTTTCCCAGGCGACCAGACAGATGACGGCGGAGAGGACGCCGCCGAAGAAATACTTGGCGCCACCGACGTAGATTTGCTTGCGCAGCGCGGCGCGGGACGCATCGGCGGCGTCGTGCACGCTCTTGATAGTCTTCGGCAGCTCGCGACGGATCGTGGCGGCGAGTTGGGCGGGCGTCTCGTTGCCGGCGATCTTCAGGTCGGGCAGGAGCTGGCGTTGCACGGCGGCGAGTTGGCCGGGCGGCATCGAGTCGAGTTTCTTGCCGCCCTCCTCGAGGCCGGTGACGCGGGTGTTTTCCTGGAACGAGATGGTGGCCGCCGCGCGGGTGTGGAGGCGAATCGCGGAGCTGACGACCAGAGCGGTCAGGCCAGCATAGAGCACGGCGCCGACGAGCGCACCGATGGAGAGCAGCTTGAGCACCGTGCGCTCAAAGCGGTGGGCGGCGACGTTGTTGACGCCGAAAATCAGCGCGTAGGCCACGATCGGCACGCCGACGCGCTCGATCATTTGCGAGGCGAGGGTGGAGTCGGCCTCGGGGTTGAACCACTTGTAGTTGGCCAGCAACTGGAGGACATCGAGCGCGAAGAGCCCCAGCAAACCGTAGCCGAGCAGGCGGGGCAGCGAGCCTTGCAGGAGGGAGATGCCCTCGGTCTTGACCTTCGGTGCGGCGGCCAAACCAGGCGTCGTGCCGGGCAGGAGGTTGGGCGCGGTGGATCCGGACGGGGCGGAACCGGCGGGCGGCGAATCGGAGGAGTTCATGGCGCGGTGGAATCGGCGGCGGACAACCACGCCTGAAGGTGATCGCCCAGCGCCTGACGGTCCATTCCAGTAGCGCCCGACCAACTGAGCGCGAGCCAATACGCGCGCTTGTCGATCCACGGTTCGCGGCCCGCCAACCAACGCCACATGTGGCCGGGGCGCGCGGCGTATTCCCGCAGGTGCTCCCGCCAGCCCGCGGGCGACGCAATCGGGCTACCGCCCGGCGGGACGGTCGCCAGCCAGTCGAGCTGGCCCGTTGACGCTCGCTCCAGCACGGAGCCGCCAGCGGCGGGATGCTCCCGCCACTGCGCTTTGTCGGTCCCGAGGGAGAACCAGGGATAGTGGCTCGCCACGAGCAACGGATGCTCCTCCAACGACCGCGGCGCGTAGCCCGTGACCATTGCAATCCGAGCCCCGTCGGACGGGCGCCGGTATTCCGCCACGCGCACGCGTGAAAACGGAGGTTCCGTCGGTCGGATGGTCCACCGCTCGGTCGGCACCTCCGTAAATTTGCTGAGACGGTAGCCCGCCAATTCCGCCGGTGGACTCGGCCAGGCCGGGGGTGCCGTGGTCGTCCAACCTAGCGCCGCCAATAGCCCCACCGTCGCCCCGATGCCCAATATCCCGGCGGTCCACACCTGACCAGGCCCCAATTCGAGAGCGAATCCCGATGGCACCATCGAGCGAGGGGCCGCGCGCAATATCATCATCGCCATCCCAATCATGCAGGGAGCCGTAAACCATGCCGCACCATCCGATCCGTGCCAGTATTGGAAACGTGCATCGTCTTCGACCACCAGCACCATGACGGCCACCCGCGCAATCGAGATGACAAACGCCAGCGCCACCGAGGCGAGGGCCGCCAACAGGGCCCGCCGCCACGGCACGCGCAGGAGCAGCACGGCCGCCACGAACAGGCACAACAGGTTCCCGATCAGCAGGACGCAGGTGCAGGGCGCCCCCACCACCACGGAGCCGGTGGGAAGGTGGATCGCGGCACCGACGACCCTCGCCTCAAAGCCCAGATACCAGAGGAGCGTGCCGGCCGCGCGGGCCGTGACTTCACAAAGCCAGGCAAGCTCCCATTCAAACGCAACAAAGCCCGACGGCAGCGCGGTCCACAAACCCAAGGCGAGCAACGGCCTCCATCCTACGAGCAGCCCGGTCCACCCCCACAGCAGCAGACAAAGGCCTCCTGCGAAACCCCACATCGCCGCCCGGAGCACCCAAAAATCGCCCGACCTCAGCCAGCCCAGTTGCCACGTTAAGAGCGACAGGGAGAAAAGGGCCAGCAAGCCGGCGCTGACCGCCGGACCGGCGGGGCGTCGAGCGAGCTCCTCCCGCAACCAAACCAGCATCGTCACGGCGATGGCGACCAGAGCCATGACAGCGTCCCAGTCGCCCGTCAGTTGCCACCACTTGGCCGCCGGCAGAGCGAACAGCCCCACTAGGCCGGCCCAAAAATAATGAACCGGCAGGGAGACGGGCTCCTCTGCCGGACCGGGATTGTTTCCGTCTTCAGCCAAGCTGGCTTGAGGCGGCGAGCGGTTGGACTAGGCGCTCAGGCGAGACCCAACGCGGAGAACCGCACGAGTCCCCGCCGCTTCAGCTCGCGGACCCCGAGGCCGAGGGCCACGAACGCGAAGCCGAGGGTCTGCGCCGGGTGGAAGGGCACCGGCGTCACGCTGGCGCCCACGAAATCGAGGGTGATCGATCCGCCATTGAAGAAAAAGCTATTGGAGCCCGTCCCGGTTCCGTTGGCGTCAAACAGGCCGGCCGTGAAGGTGCTGGGCGACGCATTGAGCGCTGCAATAATCGCGGAGCTATTGAGCAACACCGAGGAATTGAACGTAAGCGTATCAAGACCATTCGTAAACCCGTTGAGCGCAATCCCGGTATTGAATCCCCCCAAAGACAGGAATATATTTCCATTATCTAGGCCGCCCACGTTGGTGTCTAGGTTGAAAATAGAGAGAGTGATATTGACGTTACCCAAGGACGTGACCGTGCCACCGGCAAGCGCCGAGGCGAAATTAAACGTCGCAAACGCGGGGTTGGTTTCGGTCAGGGGAAAGTTCGGAAACAGCAGTCCAGCGTTAGGACCCGACACCGTGGAAGAAATGGTCACCGCCCGCGCCGAGGGAGCAAGGACCGTCAGACCGATGGCAGCAACGGACAGCGCAGCAAGCAGCCGGCGCGAGAGGGACGAGGGAAGTTTTGCGCTCATGATTTTTTCTAGGGTGTTTTGCCTACGCGCCGCACCGTGGGAGGCGCGCGGAACCGGGTCAAGGGAAAGTTGCCCGTAGAATTACGCACCCTTCGACCCGATGACTACGCAACGCCAGGCGCTCCACCTCACTGGATGCCGCCGCAGCCACTGCCTGCTTGACGAAGTCCACCACTGTGTCGCTCCGCTCCGCCAACACCGTTGACCACGGCGCAGGGCTCCGCTCCGGTGCCGGCGACGATGCGACCGCCGTGCGCCGCGCCGCCGATCTCGCCGCCTTCCTTCTTGTGAACGTCTCCGCCCTCCCGCTCCCGCCGTCCCGCGCCTCGCTCCTCCTCGCCTTCGCCGCGATCTATCTCATCTGGGGCAGCACCTACCTTGGCATCCGCGTCGCCGTCGAATCGATGCCGCCGTTTCTCATGGCCGCCGCGCGCTTCCTCCTCGCGGGCGGCGTGCTCCTGGCGTTCCTCAAACTCCGCGGCGCCACGTGGCCCACCGCGCGCCAGTGGCGCCTCAACGCCCTCATCGGCACCCTCCTCCTCCTCGGTGGCAACGGCCTCGTCGCCTGGGCCGAACAGGAAATCCCCTCCGGCATCGCCGCGCTGCTCATCGGCGTGAGCCCGCTCTTTTTTGTGCTCATCGAGTGGGCGTGGCCCGGCGGCACGCGTCCGACCGCACTCACGTTGCTCGCCCTCGTGATCGGTTTCGCCGGCGTCGCGTGGCTCGCCGCCCCGTGGGAAAACCCCGCGCACGGCGGACTCCCGCCCACCGGCATCGTCGCGATCCTCGGCGCGTGCTTTTTCTGGAGCCTCGGCTCGATCTACTCGCGTCACGCGAAACACGGCGTCGATCCCTTCCTCGCCTCCGCCCTCCAGATGCTCGGCGGCGGCGGCGCGCTGTTGGTCGTCGCGATCCTCCACGGCGATTTCGGCGCGCTCGACCTCGCCGGCATCACGCCGCGCAGTTGGGGCGCCTTCGCCTACCTCGTGAGCATCGGCTCGCTCGTGGGATTTTCGACGTTCGTGTGGTTGATGAAACACAGCACGCCCGCGCGCGTGTCCACCTACGCCTACGTCAATCCGGTCGTCGCCGTGATCCTCGGCGCGCTCCTCCTCGGTGAACCCATCGGCCCGCGCACGCTCGTCGCCTCCGCGATCATCATCACCGCCGTGGCGATCATCACGGTGCAAAAAAACCGCCCGGCCCCGGCGAAAATCTAAACTCGTTCGCACCACCCGCGCCTGCGCCCGCGGTTTCAGCGGTCGCCCCGGCCCGCCGCGGCATCACGCTCCCACCCGCCCGGCTACGTCGCCGCTCGCTCTTCACGCCAGATGCCGCCGACGGGATCCAGCCCGCGCGCGCGATACCACGGCACGATTTTTTCCAGCCGCGCCGCGTCCGTCGGCAACACCGCGTAGCCGCCGAGCCCGAGGCAACGCCGGTAGGTTTGCACGCGGTGCGAACAGCCCGGCGGGAAATACACAAAGTCTCCGCCCTCGACCCACGCCTGCCGCACGTGGCCCCAGAGCGCCCCGTCGTCGCGGTCGAGCAGGTCGGCGGGCGCGGGGTCGCGCAGGGTTTTTTTCGCCGCGTCGAGCAACACGCCCGTGTGTTCAAAATCCACGAAGGTCCACAGCTTCTGGCCTTCCGCGAGCCACATCCAGCCGCCGCCCTGAAACAACGGGTCTTGGTGAAACGGCGTGTAAGTCAGCGCCCGCGAGGCGACCAACATCAGCGTCGCCGCCGTGATGCCGAACGCCGCGAGTTCCGCGGCGACCTCGCCCGGCGCGAAGATGTTCGGGATGGGCGCGTCGATGAGGTTGACCGCGAGCTCGCCGCGTCGCCACGCCGCGATCGTGTCGCCGAGCCGCAGGCCCTCCACGCATTGCAGGTCCGCGTCCCAGCCGTAGACGCTGTCGTCCGAGTTGGCCATCCGCCCGGCAAACACCTCCGCCGCCACGTCCGCGATCCGACAACCGCGCACGACAAACGGCCGCCCCGCGCTCCCGATCCGCTCGAAGCCTTCGCGGATCGTGCGCGCTTCCTCGACGCTCGTGACCGGCGGCGCGCACAGCCGCTCCGCGCGGCCGGGGTGAAACAGGTGCGCCAACACGAATGGCACCGGGTCGTATTGCGCGTAAGGGATCCGGTTTTCGCCGAAGCCCGCCGCGCCGTCCGTCCGCGGCGTCTGCCCCAAAATCCCCTGCGCTTTTTCGAGCATCGCCTCCGCCCGCGCCGGCACAAACGCCGATTGCCCGAGCAGGTCCACGCGCCGCACCGGCAACACGTCGTCCACCGCGTGGCTCGGATAGTGCCAGCTCGCCGCCGTGCAGACGAGCCGGTCGCCCTCGCGGCGGTATTCGCAGATGTCGCAGAGCACGTCGGGATTCGCCCGCAGGTAGAACGAGTAGGCGGGTTCCTCGTAGGCGGGATCCTTGTAGTAACGAAAACCAAACGTCGCGTCCTCCGCCTCGATCGCGCGGCCCACCTCGAGCAGTTTTTGAAAATTCTCCGGCGTGCAGCCGATGTCCATGTCCCATTCCCACGGGATGATCCCGCCGTGCCGCACGCACCCGAGCAGGCTCCCATACTCCAGCCAGTATTCGATCCCGTGCGCGTTGCAGAGGTGGAAAAACCGGCAGTAGAGCGCGAGCAGCCCGCGGTGATTGCGCAACGGATCGCCGTAGCCGACCCACATCGCGACGCGATTGGGCTCCGCGCGCAACGCCTCCAACAGCCGCAGCTCATACGGCGTGACCGCCGCGCTCAGCGTCCGCCCCGGCCCTGGCGCCAACGCCGCTCCCGCGCGCATGGGTTTTTCCGCAAACACGGAAAACCGATACGCCGCCAACGGATTGTTCGCCAACGCCGGCAGCTCCGCGTGATCGACGATGCGCACGTTTTCCCACCCGAGCCGCCGCGCCTCCTCGGTAAACAGCGCCTTCGGCAGGTAGAGGTGCTCCACTTTTTTCGACGACACCTGCTGGTGCCCCGCGTGCGTGGTCTTGCGCAACTGGCGCGCCGCCTCGCGTTTCGCCAGATCGGAAAGTTCACCCACGTAGATGCGCCCGCCCGGCTTCGTCACCCGATCGATCTCCGCCAACGCCCGCCGCACATCATCCTCTGAATCCAGATAAAGCAGCACGCCAAACGAGCACGTCACGTCCGCCGATGCCGTCGCCAGCGCGGGGCAGCTCCGAATGTCGCCCACCAAAAAATTTCCCGGCAGCCGCGCGCGCGCGATCTCGATCAGGCTCGTCGCGTAATCCAGGCCCGTCACGCGCAGCCCCGGCTCAATTTTCAACAGCGCCGACAAAAACGCCCCCGCCCCGCACCCCAGTTCCGCCACCGCCATCCCCGCGCGCAACGCGATCGGCGCCATCAACCCCGCGATCATCGCCTCCCATTCCGCCGCGCTCAGCAAATCATACCCGTCGATCGTGTGCAGTTCACCGTGCGCGCGCCGGCCCTTGGCCTCCCAGATTTCTTTCCAGTCGTCGTTGCGGGAGTTGGACACGAGGGGTGCGGACATGGTGGGGCGATAGAGAGGAATTCGAAAAATTTGCGACCAGAGCTGACCCATCCGACACCAACCTCCAGCCGAATCCACCGCCAACTTGACAGCCCGAAACGCCGACCGGACGCTCCCCGCCGTGGCTGAAACCGCGCCCCCGAAATCCGCTCCCACCGGGCCGCCCACCGCCTACAGTTACCGTTGCGTCGATCGTTCGTGGCTCACGGCCGCCATTTCCG